>CAKRRS010000021.1 GCA_934394665.1 uncultured Acetatifactor sp.
ATGTCAGTGTTTCTTATATGCAACCGGGGCTACGGCGACAGGTGAGCCAATTCGTTTGCCAATCAACTAACTTTCAATTTACTTCACTTTCCGATTCAGCGCCTCATGCATTACTACCATAAGCACTAAAAAGACCAGCAGATATCCCGGCAGTAACGCCACGCTGATATGGCTTGCAATGAGTCCGAATACCGGCGGCATCAGGCAGGTACCGACATAGGCGCTTGCCATCTGGATTCCGATGATTGCCTGTGATTTATCTGCACCGAAATGCGCCGGTGTGGAGTGGATGACGCAGGGATAGATGGGTGCGCAGCCAAGTCCGATCACGATCAGACCGACCAGTGCACAGGCATTGCTAAACGGCAACAACATTAACAAAATGCCGGCTCCGACAATCCCCTGCCCCAGCCGGATCATCTGGGTATCATTAAACTTCATGGTCACAAATCCGCTCAATGCCCGTCCTACCGTAATCCCGATAAAGAACATGCTGGCAAAGGTTGCAGCCGTCTCTGCCGGAATCCCCTTATATAGGGTAAGGTAACTGCTGGCCCACAGGCTGGTCGTCTGTTCCACCGCGCAATAGCAGAAAAAGCAAAACAGAATCTCTTTCACGCCGCGTATCTTCTCTACTTCCCGAAGGGATAATGCTTTTGCGGTAACTTCTTCTCCGTTCTGCTCTACCGTCTCGGAACGGTCTTTCCACAGTGGCAGACTGAAGATCAGGATTACCGTCAGCACTACCTGTAAACCGGAGATCACGCGATATCCCAGATTCCAGGTCCCGCCGCCGGTCAGCACCAGTCCCATGATATAAGGGCCTGCTGTCGCTCCGACACCCCACATACAATGCAGCCAGCTCATGTGCCTGCTCTCATAATGCAGTGCCACATAGTTATTCAGGGAAGCATCCACACTGCCCGCTCCCAGTCCGTAAGGAATCGCCCACAGGCACAGCATCCAGAACTGCGAACTGACAGAAAAGCCTAATAATGCCGCTGCCGTCATTGCCACGCTGATAGCAGTTACTTTTCCGGTGCCAAGCCATCTGGTCAGGCAGTCACTCTGGAGACTGGATACAATCGTACCGGCTGCTATGATCATAGACAGGATACCGGCATAAGATACCGGAACCTGCAATACCGGATACATCGATGGCCATGCTGCACCCAGAATGGAGTCCGGCAAGCCCAGACTGATAAATGATAAATATATGATAACTAACAAAATCTGAAACATAATGACTCCCAAATTTTAAATGTAATATATCTGTTCCTGAATGAAACCTTCAAATTCCCTTCACTCAACAAAATACGCCCGACTAGTTCCTTTGAATGCGACACCTTGAATAACAGGTTGTTGAAACATTCGTCCGAGCAGAAGCGCATAATCCTCTGCTCTTATTCATTCAAAGCATTCAACTGATCCACCAGGTTCTGTACATCCGCCATGCTGACGCCACCTCCGAAGCTGATCGGTCCGCGGAGCGGCATATACATAAGCATTGCTGCATTCATCTCATCGCTGATGGCTTCCTTGGCTGCTTCTCCGCCTTCGGTTCCGGCATCCTCCTGTCCGAACATTCCTTTCTGCAGAACGCTCTGTACCAGTTTCCATGCTTCTGGATGCTTCATAACATCTCCCATCGTGGTATCTGTCGTGTATACAAAAGGAATCTTCACAGTGGATTCCACAGTCACGGTATCGCTGAGGACAATATCTCTGGAAGAGCGGCCAATGAGGATATCGAATTCCCCACTCTCCACCTGCCAGTCACGGAGCTGTACATCATAGTAGGCAAAAGCTCTCTTTTCCAAGGTAAAGGTCACCGTCTTCGTCTCTCCGGGAGCCAGTTCCACCTTAGCAAAATCCCGCAGTTCCTTTATCGGACGGATCACAGTGCTTTCACGATCTCCAACGTAGAGCTGGACGACTTCCTTGCCTGTCATTTTCCCGGTATTCGTTACATCCACCGATACTGTCAGTGTTTCGGTGTCTTTCATCTGTTTCTTATCCAGGCGCAGATTGTCATAGGCAAAAGTCGTATACGATAATCCATAGCCGAACGGGAACAGTACATCCATTTTCTTCTTGTCATAATAACGGTAACCTACGAAAATACCCTCTCTGTATTCCACACGGTCTCCTTCTCCGAAGCCGAACAGATAAGAAGGAGTATCCTCCAGTCGCTTCGGGAATGTCTCCGGCAGCTTGGCACTGGGATTCACCTTACCGAAGAGGATATCATACTCAGACACGCCCACTGCCTGTCCGCCCAGATAAGCTTCCAGGATACCCTTCACCTTATCTGCCCAGGGCATTTCCACCGGTGCGCCGTTGTGCAGTACCACAATGGTATTGGGCTGTACGGCCGCGATCTTTTCGATTAATTCGTTCTGGCAGTCCGGCATCCGCATATGTTTACGGTCAAATCCTTCCGATTCAAACGCATCCGGCAGTCCCGCAAAAATCACAGCTGCTTTTGCGCATTTTGCTGTCTCGACAGCTTCTGCCACGAGTGCCTCGTCCACTTTATCTTCCTTATCATCAAATCCTTGCGCATACAAAATATGCTGATTGCCTGCTGCTTCTGCCGCATCCAGGGCTCCTGTGATCTTATGGCTGTTAATATGGGAGCTTCCGCCGCCCTGATATCTGGGCTTCTTCGCATATTTTCCGATAAAAGCAACCGTCTCACCTTCTGACAACGGCAATACATCTTCATTCTTTAACAGCACTATGGTCTCTTCCGCTACCTTTTTCGCCATCTCATGATCCTGGTCCTGATCCCATGCTGCCTGTTTATCCCTGTTTTCAGTATAACGATATACAATATTCAGGATGCGTTCTACCGCGGTATCCAGAACAGATTCTTCCAGTGTTCCGTTCTTCACTGCCTCAACGATCAGTTCGTCATTCACGCCTTCCGATCCCGGCATCTCCAGATCCAGTCCGGCTTTCAGATCTGCCACACGGTCATTGACCGCACCCCAGTCACTCATGACATAACCGTCGAATCCCCATTGATCACGCAATGTTTCCGTCAGATATTTATGATGTGCCGCAGCATAGGTACCGTTGATCTTGTTATAGGAGCACATCACTGTCCAGGGTTTTGCCTTCTTCACAGCGCCTTCAAAAGCTGCCAGATAAATCTCATGCAGAGTTCTCTCATCAATCTGCTCATCCACAGACATTCTGCGCGTCTCCTGATTGTTGGCCAGGAAATGTTTGATACTGGTTCCTACATTTTTACTCTGCACACCGCGGATCAGTGCTCCCGCAATTTCCGAAGCCACAACCGGATCCTCGGAGTAATATTCAAAATTTCGTCCGCACAGAGGAGAACGTTTGATATTCACAGCAGGACCCAGGATGACACTGACGTCTTCCGCCTGACACTCATTCCCAATCGTCTCTCCCATCCGGTATAACAGATCTCTGTTAAAAGAAGCTGCGGTTCCGCAGCCTGCCGGAAAACATACTGCTTTAATACTTTCATTTACGCCGAGATGGTCTGCTTTATCGTTCTGTTTGCGCAGACCGTGAGGGCCATCGGACACCATGCTGGCAGGAATCCCTAACCGTTCACAGCTTTTGGTATGCCAGAAATCCGCCCCGGAACAAAGAGACGCTTTTTCCTCCAGAGTCATCTGTGCTATCAAGTCTCTGATTTTTTCCTTTGTCATGTAGTGATAACCTCCTAATCATTATACTTCTCATATTGCTTTTTATGGTTATCAGTCTATCAACTTTACGTGAAAATTCCTATGTCCGATTATGACTTCTTTTTAGGTCAATATTGACTTTTTGCATGTATCAGGAATATGATGAAAACAGAAAGCGTAAATCGATTGCCTTGGCTCTGAATAGTTACAACTTAAGAAAGGATCCCTCATGCCGCAATTTTCCCACGAAGAAGTCTCTTTTGAAAGCGGGATCAACGTCCGCTTCACGATTTATGACAGCAATAATGACTACATCCCCGAACACTGGCATCGCAGTCTGGAAGTCGTCTACCTCTATGAAGGTTCCATGGAATTCACGGAAGAACAAAAACTTCTGCTCTTGAAAGCCGGGGATTTTCATATCGTCAATTCCGCTTTAGTCCACGCCACACGTACCACAGAACTTACCAGGGTACTGCTTCTGCAGATTCCCTATGCTTTTCTCACCGAAGCCATACCGGAATATGAAAGTATCCGGTTTCTGTTCTCTCACAGGAACCCTTCCGTCGATGAACAGATTCGGAAGATTCTGACTTCTATGGGCACTCTCTATACCGAAAAACCGCAAAGCTACACTCTGCGGTTTTCCGGACTGCTTTATGAATTTTTATATCTTCTTATGACAAATTATAAGGTTACCGTCGACAATACCTTGAGGATTCAAAGCCAGAAAAATCTACATCGCCTCGAACCGGTGATTCAATATATCCAGTCCCATTATGCTGAAGCGATTTCGTTAGAGGACGCCGCCTCCCTGGCACACCTGAACCCGGAATATTTCTGCCGGTTTTTCCGGCGCAATATGGGTACCACTCTCACTTCCTATATCAACAGTGTACGTCTCATGCATGTCTGCAAGGACTTAAAAGATACGGATCTGACGATTGGGGAGATTCTGGAACGTCACGGGGTCACGAATTATAAAAAATTCCTACTCTCCTTCAAGCAAGTATACGGCTGTGCACCGAGGGATTTCCGGAAACAGTAAGTTTTCTGATACTCATGTGGCAGCATACCGTATTGCTCCCGGAAAAATGTAGAAAATGCCTTGCTGTTGGGAAATCCGTGATTCAGTGCGATCTCACCTATCGTTAGTTCACTCTCCTGCAAATCCTTCACTGCATGTTCAAACCGGATCATCCTGAGGTAATCCTTGTAATTGATCCGGGCATATTGGCGAAACATGCGGGACAGGTAGGTCGGTGAATACCCAAACCTTGACGCCAGTATTTCCAGGGAAATATCTTCCGCATAATGTTCTCTGAGATAACCGGTGATCCCGTCCAGGCGCTTCATGCGCTGATCTTCTCCGTACAGCTTCTGTCCTTCCTCCCTGACCAGGTAATCCATCCTCAGAAAATATTGCAGCCGGTAAAATTCGCTTTGCAACAAAAATTCATACCCGTTTTTTCTGTCACAGGACAATTGATACATTTCCGTTATGAGTCTGAAAATCTCTGCATCTTTCTGTCTGTTTTCATGCGAAAAACGGATCGGCCGATTTTCCGCATCGTCCCATTCACGGGAATTCAGCGAAAACTGTAAAACAATGGTTTCATTTGGTGTCAGTGCATGTACGGAATGTATTTCATTGCTGTTAACGATGACAAATTTTCCCGCTTCAAGCGTACATTTTCTGCCACTGAGATAAAAATCCAGTTTACCGCTCTTTACGGCAAAGATTTCAATACAGAAATGTCTGTGAACTTCACGGATATAATTTCCGGCTCCTCCCTCGAACCGGAACAGCCTGAAGGGAAGTCCTCTGTCCGGAATCATCATTTCCTGTTGACATCTTTCTTCATCATCTAACATCTTCATTTTCATACACCCCAAATCTGCCCTGACATCTTAATTCCGCCACAGTAATTAGTCTAATATTCCACCGAAATTTCTTCCCCTGTTTTGGTAACTTTCATGCAGGCTGTCTTTTGTCCGGTCAGCTCCGCACTTCTTTCGTCCGGCTGTTGTCCGCCAATGGAGATCAAATAGTCTCCGGGTCTTACCTTGCACTCGCCATCCTCGGTGATATATGCAAAGTCTCTGTCCGTCAGGGTAATTGCCACTTTTTTCTTTTCTCCCACTGTCAGAGGCACACAGGAGATTCCCTTTAACTGAAATCCGGGTTCGTATTCCAGTGCATCCTGCCTCTTTACATATACCTGCACTGTTTCCCATAACGGATAGTCACTTTCGTTGGTCACTGTTGCGGATACCGTCACTTCCTGTCCGACATCCGTTACCTTGGCCGATACTTTTTCCTCTCCGTAGACTACCTTGCCATAATGCAGACCATATCCAAAAGGATATAAAACATTTTTGCTTTCATATCGGTAGGTTCTGTGTGCCATACTGTAATCTGTAAATTCCGGAAGATTTTCTGTCCCCTGATAAAACGTCACCGGCAGCTTCCCGGACGGTGAAAACTCGCCAAACAGTAACTGTGCAATGCTCCTGCCGCCTCTTGCTCCCGGATACCAGCAATCCACAATCGCTTTTACGTTTTCCTGCTGTTGCGCCCAGGAAAGGTCGATTGCGCTTCCCGCCAGCAAGAGAACAATGACAGGTTTGCCCACTGCGGTGATTGTTTCTAATAATTCTTCCTGCAAACCGGGCAGTCCCAATCCCAATTTATCACCGCTGGCATAGGCATTGCCCGCGTCACCTTCTTCCCCTTCGATAGATGCATCCAGTCCGAGACAAAGTACTACCACGTCCGACTGTTCCGCTGTAGCCAATGCCTCCTGGATTCTGTCATTACGTTCTCCTAATGCTTCCACCTTATCTTTATACAATCCACATCCCTGTGCATAATATACTTTTACATCCTCGCCTACATATTGTTGAATTCCTTCCAGCGGTGTGATATACTGAGATGATGTTCCTTCATAATTTCCCACCAATGCCGCTCTGGAATTGGCATTCGGTCCGATTACGGCAATCGAATTAAGCTTTTCTTTTTGTAAGGGCAGAAAATCTCCGACATTTTTAAGAAGTACCAGACTTCTTCTGGATACATCCATTGACACCGCAATATGCTCCGGACACTCCACCTTGTCAAAAGGAATGTCGTCATACGGAGAAGGATACTCTTCCAGCATTCCAAGCCGGATTCTGACATCCAACAGGCGCTCCACAGCCTCCGTGATTACCTCTTCCGTCACCAGTCCCATCTCATAGGCTTTTGGCAGATGCAGGAAGGCATTTCCGCAGTTCAGATCGCAGCCATTGTTCACTGCCATTGCAGCGGATTCCGCAGCAATCCCCGTTACATGGTGATGCAGATGAAAATCATTGATAGCCCAGCAATCCGATACCACATGACCTTCAAACCCGAATTCCTCACGCAGAATATCTTTTAACAATGTCTTGCTCCCGCAGGCCGGTTCCCCGTTGACACGGTTGTAAGCACCCATCACAGCTTCTACACCGGCATCCTTCACGCAGCGTTTGAAGGCATACAGGTAAGTATCATACAGATCGTGTTTGGAAACTTCCGCATTAAACTCATGCCGAAGTGCTTCCGGACCACTGTGTACCGCATAATGTTTGGCACAGGCCGCTGCCTTCAGATGATCCTTATCCGGCCCCTGCAATCCTTTGATATATGCGCATCCCAATTTACCGGTCAGATAGGGATCCTCACCGTAAGTCTCATGTCCCCTTCCCCATCTGGGATCTCTGAAAATATTGACATTGGGTGCCCAGTAGGTCAGACCTTTATAGATTCCGCGGTCACCGCGTTTTGAAAACTGATTAAATTTGGCTCTTCCTTCCGTGGAAACCACGTCTCCGGCTTTTTCCAGAAGCTTTTCATCAAAAGTCGCTGCCATGGCAATCGCCTGTGGAAACATGGTTGCGACCCCGGTCCGTGCCACTCCGTGCAGCGCTTCATTCCACCAGTTATAGGCCGGGATTCCCAATCTGTCGATTGCAGGAGATTCATACAGCATCTGGCTCATTTTCTCTTCCAGCGTCATCTGTGCTGTCAGCTTTTTGGCATATTCTCTTGTCTTTGCACTCATAGCAAACCTCTCTTTACCTCTGTTATGATTTTATAGTTGCATAATACTCCCGGCTGCTGTCTAAATCTACCGGATTTTTGTCTCACCGATAGATTCTGTAATTCCCCGAGAGTGCCAGCATGGCAAACAGATACAGGAAATTGTCATAATAGCGCCGCTCTCCCCTGCGAAGCGGTGTATTCCAGAACTTCTTCACACATTCTATCACATAAGGTCCGTCCGCTGCCAGAGAGCTTTGCGCATTCACTGCAATGATTGCTACCGGATGCAGTGCTTTCTCCGCCAGCACGGTTCCATCGATCAAAAACACACCGTCCCAGTGTCCTTTTTGTTCTTCACAATAAAACCGCTGCAGCCTGTCAGCGATCTCCACCTGCCAGGGATCCGCATCAAACCACAGATGATCCATGGCAATATTGGCAATCGTCCGGTAAGCATCGCTGTAATACCAGTCGTGTCTGCCGAAGATCTCCTGATGTCCCGTATGCGGTGTTCCGTCATAATCCGCATATTCTGCGGAGAGTCCCGTCTCCGGATGGCACGCCTGATGCAGATACTTTCTGCTGGCCTCTGCCGCCTGCTTCCAGAATTCTCTGTCACAGGGATCTGCCATTTCCGCAAACAGTTCATAAAAATGCGGCAAATGATAAGACGGATCCGAGAAATCCACATTGGTGATGAATTTGATTAAATGATTTGCCGGCTCCCACATGGGCTCTCCGGGATGCCCCGGTTCTCCCTTATGTACGCATTCCCGAAGGATTGCCCTTGCCTCTTTGCCATAGGCAAAAATGCCTTCCCCGTCCCCCCAACGGGCTGAGGCAAATAATAATGCCATGGCAAAATATTCTTCTCCGTCCGGTGCCGGTCCCTCCGCATTATGCGTCCCGTCCGTTTTACAGGACCATGCAAAATAATTACAGCAGGGACCATCCGGGATGTACATAAAGTTCCGAACCCATTTCCACAGCCGGTCAAACTCTTTCTTTTTATCCAGCTGTACACAGACCATCATTCCGTAGGACATTCCTTCCGTGCGGACATCATGATTCCCGGTGTCCTCCAGATATGCCATATCTTCCCCAACCTCATGATAAAACCGTTTCTCTTCGTTTCCGTAAAATATGGTTGCAAAGGTCTGTTCCACTCTGTCTTGGATCTCAGTTTCCCCATATCCGCACTCTTTAAATACATTCCGGTAGTTTCCTGTCTGATACGCTCCTGCCATTTATCTTCTCTCCCCCAAAATTTCACTCATTCCATTCTGCTTTTGCAACGCTTCCAACCGACTTCAGACATAACACACTCTCTCTGCGCTGCCCTGGTCGTTCTGTTTCCTATTCCTTCACACCGCCGAGAGTCAGTCCTGCCACGAAATACTTCTGTAAGAAAGGATAAATACAGATAATAGGCAGCATGGTAATAATTGTCGCCGCCGCACGCACGGAAGTCGGTGTTACCGTTCCTGCCGCATTTTTCATTGCTTCTGCTGAAGTTCCCTGATTGGTTACAGAAGACAATAATTTCATCAATTCATACTGTAACGTTGTCAGATCACTGCTCATACGATTGTACAGCATGGCATCGAACCAGGAGTTCCATTGTCCTACTGCCACGAACAGTGCCACCGTAGCATATACCGGCTTACACAGCGGAGAATAGATTTTCAGGAAAATGGTACTGTATCCGGCACCGTCCAGCTGTGCGGACTCTTCCAGGCTGTCAGGAATACCGTTCATGTAAGTACGGATGACCAGCATATTGAAGGCACTGACCATTCCGGGGATCACGTATACCCAGAAACTGTTGGTAAGCCCCAATCCCTTATACAGCAGGAACGTAGGGATCAGTCCGCCGTTTACATACATCGTCACGACCCAGAACAGGGAGACTTCTCTCTGGAACAGGAATCTCTTGCGGCTGACAATGAATGCAAGAATGGCATTCGCCGCCAGTGACAACAGCGTACCGATCAGGGTTCTTGCCACCGTAATATAAGCACCGGTGATCAGGTTGTCTTTATGTAGAACCGTCGTATAGTTTTTCCAGGTAAATTTTCTCGGCCACAGATAGATTCCGCCCCGCAAGGCATCCGTACCGTCATTCAACGAAATGGCCAGAGTATTTAACACCGGATAAAGTGTCACTATCACAAACAAAATCATGATGATTGCGTTTACGATCGGAAATATTTCGATTTTTTTGGATTTGATCTTATATTGTGTATCTACTATCATTGCATTACCATCTCTTTCCGCTAGAATAGCTGTTCTTCTCCGTTATGTTTTGCGATCTGGTTCGCCAGTACGATCAGAATGATACTTACCAGACTCTTGAAGATACCGGCGGCGGTACCGATTGCATAGTCTCCCTGGCTGATACCCCATTTCAATACGTAAATATCAATCGTCTGGGAGAATTTCTGTACCAGTCCGTTTCCTAACAGATACTGAATTTCAAATCCTGCGTTTAATACGTTACCGACATTCATCAACAGCAAAATAACGATGGTCGGCTTGATTCCCGGAAGGGTAACATATTTGATCTTGTTCCATCTTCCCGCACCGTCTATGGCTGCTGCCTCATACAGCGAAGGGTCAATGGAAGTAATGGCCGCCAGATAAATAATGGCATTCCAGCCTGTCTCTTTCCAGACATTGGCAAATGCCACGATCGGCCAGAAATACCCCGGATGGGCAAAGAAATTGATCGGCTGACTGAGCACATGCAGATTCATCAGCACTTCGTTCACAATACCGGTACCGGACAACATATCATGTAAAATACCGGTTACAATGATCCATGACAGGAAATGCGGCAGATAAGAGATCGTCTGTACTGTCTTCTTCCCACCCTTGCTCTTGATCTCGTTCAATAAAATAGCAAATACGATTGCTGTCACAAAGGTCGCCACCAGATTGATCACGCCCATGGCCAGCGTGTTACGGATAACGCGGAGGAATGTCACATCCGAGAATAGCATCTGAAACTTCTGCAGTCCTACAAATTTAGAATGTAAGATCCCCAGCTGTGGCTTATAGTTCTGAAACGCCATAGCCCATCCCACAAGCGGCAGATAATAAAAGATCACCCCATAGATCATCATTATTCCCGCCCAGAATAACAGCACTTTTTGTCTTTTGATCTCTTTCCATGTGATCGGTGTTCTGGTTTGTTTTACTTTTGGTTTCGATTTTGTTCTCGTTAACGACATAGCTTCGCTCCTTAGCAAAAACGGGCAGATGAAATTTTACTCGCATCTGCCCATTTTCAAATTTCATTTATAGTTTTTATTTAAACTTTGCTGCCAGCTCCATTCTGCTGTCCAGTTCTGTCTGTAATTCGCTGATAAAGTCTTCCGGCTTGCAAGCGTTGTATGCCTCCATATAGGCTGCCCATGCGCTGTCGAAATCGGCTGCCATAACTACCTGAGGCAGCTGCTCGTGCTTTACCTCACCGATCTTGGTCCATGCCATTCCGCCGGGGGTACTGGTATTGAAGTTATTGGAGAAGGACCACATAGGATACCATTCACCGGGTGCATCATTGGTACCCAGCATCTCTACATAAGTCTCTGCGCCGTATGCCTGGAATGCTTCCTTGACATCATCATTTAATCCGTCGAAGAATTCTTTTGCCTGTCCGTCGGGCTTGTTGGCATTGATGCCGTCATCGCTGGTTCCGTTATACTGAGGGAAATAAGAATAAGAGCACATATGAGATGCCTTATACTCAGTATCGGAAGCCTGCATTCTCTGCTCCGCTGTTCTGTAGAATTCGCCGTTCTCATCTACTTCATAGTCAACACCTTCCACGCCCCAGAAACGAAGATTGTGAATATCCTGATCCAGCAGATCATTGATCAGCTTCAGTGCTCCCGGAACATCCTTACAGCTTACAGTAATTGCCAGTCCGCTTCCGGAGTTGAATGCGCCGCCGGCATTGTGCCACTGGTTCTTCACACTCTCATCAATGGTAATGGGAAGAGGAATATAATCACATCCCTGTGCATCCAGGCCTGCCTGCTTGATGGCATCTCCTGCATTATAAGCGAAATCCCACCACTGATCGATCATGCCGAGCACACGTCCGGTAGAAAGTTTGGAAATGTACTCATCATAGGACTGTGTAAAGGATTCGGGATCTACGATACCCTTCTGGTATTCTTCATTTAATTTTCTGAAGTATTTCACTGCGGTATCGGAAGTATTGTAATCCAATACTGTCAGGGTCTCAGGATCTACCATACAGCTTCCGTCATTGGGATAGCCGTCCAGGAACTGCGGTGCATTCTCCAGACAGAAGTATCTCCAGTCATCGCAGAGAATGGTGTAAGGAATGTTGGCGGTTCCGTCTTCCATGGTAGGATTTGCTGCGTTGTAGCTCTCGATCAGATCAAAGTACTGATCCATGGTTCTTACTTCCGGATAGCCGGCCCATTTCAGAACTCTTGCCTGGATCCAGAATGCCTCATCATTATGTGCACATACCTTCTCTTCATTCTTAATGCAGCTGAACTGAGGGATCCAGTAAATATGGCCGTCATCCTGACGAAGCTTTTCCCACTCCAGATCCGTGAACAGGTTCTTGATATTGGGATAATCATCCAGATAATCATCCAATGCCACCAAAGCTCCTGCTTCATACAGCTGTGTGGTTCCAGTCTGTCCTTCAATGAAATCCGGATACTCACCGCCGGCGATCATGGTGCCGACTGCTTCATCTGCGGTCTGTCCGGTCAGCCAGGTCTCTTTTACCTTGGCTCCGACTTTCTCCGCGATCATCTGCTGCACTTCATTGTCATCATTGATTTCGGATCCCGCTACTCCAAAGAAAGCTGTGAACTCTTTGATACCGCCTTCGTCTGCGGTGCTCTCGCTTCCTGCGCTCGTCGTACCGCCTCCGGATGTCTGGTTGCCGTCACTGCCACATCCGGTGAACAGTGCCGCTGTCATTGCTGACACGAGTAACATGCTTACAAGTCTTTTTTTGTTCATGTTGTAACTACCTCCCTTTTGATAAGTCTATTTTACCGTTTTGGGAGAGACAAACAATCAGACTAACTATAGTAAAAAACAGGGTAAACTATAGGTGTCTATAATTTACCCTGTTTTTATTACATTTTGTTGTGAACCCCTAATCTCCCTGCTGCATCTTCTTGCGGAATCTCGCCGGGGTACAGCCTTTTACCTGGATAAACCGGTTCGTAAAATAATCCAGATCATGATATCCCACATCCTCTGCAATCTGTACGATCTTTTTGTCCGTACGAAGCAGTGCATCCGCCGCCTGCTCCATCCGGTAATTGTTCAGATAGTCTTTAAAGGATTGTCCGTATTTTTTCCGGAACAGCTGTCCCAGGTAGGCACTGTTGACATAGTATTTCTCACTTAAGCTCCGCAGAGTGATATTCGAAGCATAATTCTCCCGGATCTCCTTTTCCACCATTCCCAGTATCCCTCTGGATACGTTTTTGCGAAGCTGGGAAAGGTAATCCGCATACTCACAGGCAAATCTGGTCAGATGCGCCCTGCTTCCGCGTTTCACGCCTGCCTCAAAGCTGCTCTCACTGATCACCCGAAGTATTTCTTCCTGATTCACATCATCATCCTGTTCACATGCCAGATGGATCAGCTGGAACAGCAGATAATTGATGTTTAATGTCATAGCTTCGCCGCAGATTCCGCGCTTACTCATCTCTTCGTAGAAAAATCCTACCGCTTCCCGGATCTCCATGGGGTCATTGCGCTCTATGGCTTTCAACAGCCTGTCCAGACTTTCCTTGCACAGGATCAGTCCTTCCGGAGAGACCTGTACCTCTTCCTCATAGTAGTAAATACTCTTTTTGGCACGGAACCCCTGAAAAGACCGGAGCATACAGGTATTGCCGTAAGACTTTGCAATATTGGCGATATCCGTCACCCGTTTTCCGACCAGCATGACCACACTTTTTTGTAAATTCGATGTGAGATATTCCAGCAGACGGTTCAGATATTTCTTCTCATCCATGTCTGCTTTTTCAAAAACATAATCAAACAAAAGCAGTCCGATGTCATAGATTTTCTCATTTACTGACACGTCAAAGACGCACAGATCCGCATCTTCTTTCAGATACTCCCTGCTGTGTTCATACAGCTGTCTCTGGAAACTGCGCATTTCCCGGTCTGTTGTTCCTTCCTCATCAAAGGAATCCTCCATTCGGATCTCCACGTATCTTACGCCGGTTCCGCATCGCATATGGTCCCGTACATATTTTACGTTCAGATCATCGTATTTTCCCTGGATCAGCGCGATCAGATGTCTTGCCAGATATGCCTGCTCCAGTTTCCGGTTTTTCTCATGATCTGCTTTTTCCTTGCTGCGCATTACCAGTACTTTGTTCAATACTTTCAAAAGTATCTCACTGTCCACCGGTTTCAACAGATAATCTGTACAGTCATTCTGCATCGCCTGTCTGGCAAAACTAAATTCCGCATAACCGCTCAGAATCACAAAGTAAGCATCCGATATTTCCTCCTTACGGATCCGTTCCAACAGCTCAAGTCCCGTCATCTGCGGCATCTTAATGTCCGCAATGATCAGATCCACCTTTTCCCGTTCCAGAAAAGACAACGCTTCCAGTCCGTTTGATGCCGTACCCACGATCTGAAATCCTTCCCGTTCCCAGTCCACCAAAAGCTTCAATCCCTGTAAAATAAACGGTTCATCATCCACCAATAATACTTTCAACATCTGTCCTGCCCTCCTACACCTGATTCCATGGAATTTCTATCGTAACAGAAGTTCCAAGTCCTTCTTCTCCTTCTACGCAGAATCTTACCTGATCGTCCGTCACCATTTTCAGTCTCACACAGGCGTTAATGATTCCCACTCTTCCGCCGCCTTTCAGCATCTCTATGCTGGCATTCTGCATATTGTTCTGCAATTCCGAAAGCTTCTCTTCCGGCATACCGCTTCCGGTGTCTTCAATCTCTATATTCAGGACCTCTCCCGTTCTGCCGATCCGGACGAAGATCCATCCCGGCGCGGATTTACTCTCAATTCCGTGCACACAGGCATTTTCCACAAAAGTAACGATCGTAAGTTTCGGTATCTTGAAAGCTTCACAGTCCTCATCTACTTCGATATCATAATTCAATCGTTCTCCGAACCGGTACTTCTGAAGGACCAGATACGCTTTTACGAACTCAATCTCCTGACTGATACTTACGGAATCATTGCCCCATTCCACATACTGACGCTGCATTACCGCCAGCTTTGCCACCATATCCGCCGTTTCATTTTCTTTTTTCAGAATACTGTGCATCCGGATACTTTCCAGCACATTAAACAGAAAATGGGGATTGATCTGGCTGTGCAAAGCCAGAAGCTCAGCGTTTTTCCTGCCTACCAGCATCTCCTGTTCCTTGATCTTATTCTTGTACACCGTCTGGATCAATTCATTGGTGCGTTCCACCATACGGTTATAATTGCGGATCATGCTGCCGATCTCATCCCTGCCACCTTCCATATCCAGAGGCACCAGATGATCGCTGTCCACAGATTTGAAGACCTGACTCAGCTCTGTGATCCGTTTGGTAAAAGAACGGTTAAATATCTGCATAAACCAGAACGGAAACAGCACATTTACCGCAAGCAGCAGTAAAATCATCGGTGATTCGTTACGAATACTGGTCAGGACACTGTCCGGTGCACGTTTCACATATATAGTAAGCTCCGTACCATACAAGCTTAAGGGATGTACATAGGCTTTCTTCTCCGTTCCGTCCAGTGTCTGGAAATCACTGCCGTAACTGCCATAGTTGCCATTGGAGAGAAGGATCCGGTTCCCGTCACAGATCAGTACCTCATTGTCATAATTCATGTTTTTGAGAGTACGGACGATGCTGCTGTAATCAAATTCGATTTTCAGATATTTTTCCGTATCCGCATCATAGAAATCCAGTCTCTGCAGATAAATGATGCGGCGCTCTCTGGTGATTCTGGAGCTGCTGTCATCATAGACAAAAAATACCCCCTTGCTCTTCTTCTGTTCATTCAGCAGGCGATAGCTCTCCGTTTCACGGATCTTGTCTATCGTGTTGACTCTGCCGCCGTTTACAACGGTGTCGTTATCCGTATACAGGGTGACGATCATCCCGTTCATTCCCAATGCATTTTCCAGCAGGGTCCGGTTCATGAAATCCTGATACGACGCCACATATTCCGCAGAATTTGTGTATTTTTGGGATAAAAACGTATCAAAATCGCGGTTGGTATAAATACTGTTGGCGATCTCACCGGCATTCCCGATCATGTTACCCAGACTGTATTCCACAGCACTCGCGATGTTTGCCATCTCGTGCTCTTTCCGCTCCCTGTCGAACTTCGTAATGGTGATACCTACCACACTGTCCGTAATGATCAGGGGAATCAGTACACAGACAACATAAAATATATAGAACTTTTTCTTGATGGTAAAATTATCCATCCACCGGTCCAGCTTATACAGAAGCTTCCCCATGCGTCCCTCTCCTCCAATGTAAGCAAAGAGCAGACAAATCCCCTGCCTGCTCTTTCCCATAATGCATCTTTGCCACTCTTATTTTAATTATAAATTATCCGTACTCTGTGCGCAATGCGTTTTTATAACGTATTTTATACTGCATTTTGTACGAACCAGGCAAAATCCGCATAATTATTACTTTCCGTACCGTTGCCGGAAGCATACATTCCCACGGTGCAGCCAACGAATCCGCCTGCCTCCTCGGTCGTATACGGCAGCAGGCTGATCTGCTCCGCGGCAAGGATTCTCTTTTCCCCGGAAGCAATCCAGATATTTGCCTTCTGCCTGTCACACTGTAACCGGATACGGAAAAATTTTTCTCCGTCTTCCACCGGCTTTTCGGCAAGAATCTTTTCTTCTCCGTGAATGCAGGATGTCACCACGAAACAGTTCTGTGCATCTGTTTTCCGGATTTCCATGCGCAGATGATTTTCATGGTTCTGATACAATACCATACCGGCTGTCTCGCTTTCCTGCTTCGGGGTAAATTCAAACCCGGTCTCTGCGTAAAAGCTGTAACTCTTCTGGCGGATTCCAAAATAGGCACAATGATTACGGTCTGCGATTTTCTCTTTCACGGTATATAATCTGAGCTTTCCCGGTCTGTGTGTCAGAGAATAGGTTGTTTTCTTCCGCTGCTCTATACATACCAGACGCTTATCCAGAGTCTGATCAAAGAACTGCAGATAATCCGAAGTACTAACCTCTTCAGAGAACCGGTACTCCGGCAGAGGAATCTCCAGCGTATCTTCCAGGTGTCCCACGCCCTCCGCGATCACAGGCCAGCCATCCTCCCATATCACTTTTGCGAGGAACGTCTCTCTGCCCATGCTGCTGTGACCGGCGCAGGGTCTGGACGCCAGCATCACCACATACCAGTTGCCGTGCCCGTCATCCACCAGATCTCCGTGTCCGGCATATCTCACCGGGTAATTTTTCCCAAGATTTCTATGGGTAAAAATGGGATTCCTGGGGCAGCCTTCAAACCATCGGAACAACTCCTTACTTCTCGCTACGCTGATACTGTGCTCCGGTCCGGTTCCCCCTTCCGCATGCATCAGATAATAATAGCCGTCGATCTTATAGAGATGCGGTCCTTCCGGCCAGATGACATCCTTTACCGCACCCTTCCAGATTGCCATGCTCTCTCCCACAAGCTTCATTGTCCCAAGATCCAGTTCCTGCACCCAGATCTCCCAGTCACCGTTGTAGCGGACACCTTCCGGGTTCGGTCTGGTTCCGCAATAGTAACATTTTCCGTCATCATCGAAAAACAGGCTGGGATCGATCCCCGGTGCCGCATCCCCGAGATAATACGGATCCGACCATGGCCCCGCCGGATCTTTGGCAGTTACGATAAAATTACCACCGTAGCTTACATTGGTAGTGATCATATAAAACAGTCCGTCATGATAGCGGATTGTCGGTGCATAGATACCTTCCGAAATCTCGCTTCCTTCTACCGGAAGCTGCTTAGGGCTTTCCAAAATATTGCTGATCTGCTCCCAATGCGCCAGATCTCTGCTGTGGAATACCGGTACCCCCGGTCCGTACACGAAGCTGGAATTGACGATATAATAATCCTCCCCTACCCTGCAGATAGATGGATCAGGATAAAATCCGGGTAAAATAGGGTTCTTTGCTATAACCATTCTGTTGTCCTCACTTGCCTTTATTTGATACAAACTCCAAAACCTAAAATTGTGAATTGCTTATTTCTGTCCTCTTCTGCCATGGAAATTGTGATTTTATGTTGTCTGCTTTCTTTTTCCGAGAACAGCAATACCGTATTGCAATGCAGCCAGTTATTGATATGGGGATCCGCTGTCAGACAGTAGTTTCCGTCCACAGTGACCTCTGCCTTCCCCACATTTGTTTCCCCTGAGTCCTTAAACACGAGAAACAGTGCCTTGCAGGTGATCTCCATCTCGAAGGCATCCTCCGGCCCGTTTTCCTTATGCATCCAGTTATAGGGGAATTCCGGTGTCTGAGCCAGATGATCGTCCATTTCCACGCATTGCAGTTCCAGGTCCGTGGTGTAAAACCCACCCGGCCGGATCTTCGCCCCCACATACCTGTTCTCTTTATCCAGCAGAAATACTTTTTCAAAGTCCGCACCGATCACAGGGCTTTCGGACAGGCGCTGTTGTAGTGCCTGTTCCTCCGTTACGCCTTCCGCAAAGGTTCCCACTCGCGCATGTTCTGCCATATCACAGCATTCAAATAAATATTGCAGGCAGTCCGCCATAATGGTATGACCGATATTTCCTGGATGAAACATGTCATAGAAGAACCGGTTTTTCGATATCACACGTTCTTCCCCTTGTAACGAAAACTGTGGTGTCACCGCATCCATGATACTGACCATAGGAAGATCATACTTTTTGCCTAACGGACTTAGACGCTCCTGCAGATTCCAGTCATTGGCAAACACTGAGAATAGCAATACCACTGCCGGTTTCCAGGACAGCTTCAGCACTTTCCGCACCAGACTCTCGTAGCAGACTCCCTTCGTCTCATCCCCTTCGTCATTTACGGCGAATTCGATCACCACAATGTCCGGACTCTCTCCCTCTCTTAAAATATCTCTGTCAAACCGGATCATTCCCAGTTCGGAAGGAGTTCCGCCTACTCCGGCTTTGATGAATCTTGCATTATTCTTCGTGGAAAATCGTTTTTGAAAAAGTTGGAAAGATTTATAGGCATAACACTCTGTATGGATCGGTGTAGCTCCGGCTCCCTGTGTGATCGACCCTCCGATATAGGCAATCGTCACTTCTTTCCCTGCCTTTGCTTTTTCGATTGCCGCACGAAGCCGATAGGTATTCCCCGTATGCAGCAATGATCTGCTGATCATCTCCCGGTAAGCCTTGCTTGTGACATCCACTTCCGCATCTTCCGTCTCCGGTGGAGCATCGTATCCGTCATTCAGGAACAATCTCACATTTGCCTTACCCATTCTCTCCGGCGTCTGAAAAATAATTTTGATTTGTCCGGGCACATGGTCGTCCTGCGTCCATGCATCATCCGACAGATAAATTCTGTGCTCCATTCCGTCACATTTCAGCTCGCATGTAAGGTTCGTCCCACCTCCGTAGAGATCTTTTTTTCCATACATCTGGAATACAAAAGTTGCATTTTCTTCCGGGTCATCCGTCTCCACGGACACACCGATGCTATGTACCAGCCTGCCAAATCCTTCCACGGTCTCTAACAATTTTAGTTCCGTCTGGTCCGTAATGTTGCCGGTGATCTGTGCACTGCTTATCAGACGTCCGTCACTTTCATAGATAAATTGTATCCCGGTGCCATCCTTCTGTCTGTCACCGAAGATATCTTTGTCCTTCAAAATATAAAAATAAGGTCTTGCCTTTTCCGGGTCCTTTGGTGCTGCCGGTCCTGTCATGTCATTCCCTCCCATAAAAATATAACTATGCAGATGCCTGGGACTTCTGCATAGTTACATTATAGAATTCTGACCTTTCAATAAACACCCGATAAAGTATATAAAAGCAAGGGATTAACTTTATATCTTCTCAGTTTCCATTCCAATATGCCGCAAACCGCTTTCGAAACGCAGTCCAATCCTCCTCTGCTCTCCGTTCCATGACACATGCTGACATCTGCGGCTGCTGTATTCCGTATTTTGTCATCACGTCACCGACCTGTTCCGGTGTCATATCCGCCTCCGTCATCACGAGAATCACGTCCTCTGCTATACTGTCCTTCTGCAAATGTTCCAGGATATTGATTACCTTTCCCTGATGCAGGAAGCAGGCGGCAGCCTCAGTGGGAAGTGCTTTCAGCCATAGAATTTTCTGCTGTCTGTTACTTTTGCATATCTGTGTCGGCGTGTAGACCCAGACGCAGCTTACCTGTTCCGTTTTTGCGTGGTATGCATAATGAATATGAACCTGTCCATGCTCTGCATCTGCAAGCTCTGCCAAAACACATTGCTCCGGCGTTTCCGACACTTCCTGCTCTGTTATTACCTGCTGCGGTGTTTTGGATTTCAATGTTTCCTGCAACGGCATTTCCAGGTAATTCACGGCATGACCATCCTCATACCCTGCCGGTGCATCGGGGTTGATCGTTTCCGTACCGTTTACCAGGAAATGCAGCGTATGATATCCCGGTGTGATACCACATACTTCTCCGCTCCAATATCCATCCTCTGACGAACCTTTTTCCAGTAGGATCCGCTCCCGGTTGTCTATGGCAATTTCAACACGTTCTGCCCCTGCTGCCTGATAATGGATGCTTACGTTTCCCTGCTTTGTAATACAGATTCCGTGTGGAATCTCCGGATATTTTCCAGCCGGTCTTCCCCACTCATCCACTTCAAACCGGATCTGACGGTATACCGGATCAAAAAAGAGCATCTGTTCCTCGAATGTCTGTTTTTTCAACTGTTCCGTTGTGATCTGCGCTGTTTTTCCATTCGGAATGTCCGCTACCTCTTCTCCGCCTCTGCGGAACAAAAGCGGAACGAAATCATGCAGGCTTTTCCGCCAGACATGCCACTCGTGATAGCCTTCATAAACCTTAGTAATGCATGTTTTTCCGACTTCAGTAAACCGATCCGCCATCTGTCGCATACCGGCATGGATCTCTTCCTCTCTGTCCCCACAGGACATAAATACCACATCCAAAGTCTCTGTACTGTCACAGATGCGCGCCATCTCATGAATGGCAACCGGGGAAAATACGCCTGCCGCCGAGAACAGATCCATGTGCTGCGCCACAATATCCGTCGTCTGGGCTGACCCCAGAGACAGTCCCGCCATCGCCCGGTAATTCTTTCCCTTTTTTACCCGGAAGTTCTGCTCTATATAAGGAACGACATCCTGCATCAGTTCCCGGTCAAAATCTCCCGGATAAAATACCGGTTTTTCACCATTCCGGAACGCATATCCGCTGCACATGACCACGATCATCCGCTCACAGCTGCCCTCCGCGATCAGATTGTCCATGATGAAGTTAAGCTTCCCCTGCCAGATCCATCCGGTCTCATTCTCGCCCACACCGTGCTGGAGATACAGTACCGGATAACGCTGCGTTCCCTCTTCATACCCATACGGAGTGTACACATAACATTCCTTCAGATGACCGTTTGCGCCAGAAATATATTTACATATGCTGACGGTTCCGTGAAGCACTTCTTTGGCAAAATAGAAGTCCACGTTTTCTTCCGGCACCTCAAAAGTATTGACCGCCGCAAAGCATCCGTAAGAAATCCCCGCGTCCGGATTACAGATGCGCACACCGTCCACATACCAGAAATAATAGTGCATCCCCCGGGGGAAATCCGATACCGTCGCTAAGAAACCTCCCTGTCCGTCCGGCTGCAAATCTATCCTTTCGTCCGTGAAATATCCGCCTAAACCAGCGACCCAGACGCATTTTGCCTTAGGAGCATACATATAAAATGCGGCAGAGCCGTCACCATTTACCGTAACCGACGCTCTGCCTGTTTTACTTTTCTCTATCGGATGTCTGACTAATACACCATTCATCTCTTAAACCAACCTTTCCGGAAACTAAAAAATCACTGTTCTTTTTCAGTTTATCGAAATCCTTGGTACTTTACCATGTTATTTTTATGCTTTCCATGGCAAAAACTTATCCATTTACTCTTCTGTCCACTTCCTGCTGCAGCATCTGATAATAGATCTGCGGATCACAGGTATTGTATTCCTCCATGTAAGCCTCCCATGCAGCATCAAAATCGTCCGCCATGATCACCTGCGGAAGCCACTTGTGTTTGATTTCTTCCATGCGGTCACGCACCTGACCTGCCTGCGAATTCGAAGACAACGCTGTCGTATAACTGTACATAGGAAACCATGGCCCCGGAGCTTCGTTATTCCCCAGCATATCCACATAGTTGTTCACACCATAGGCAGAGAAGCATTCCTGAATATCCGCCGGCTGATTTTTATAAAATTCCGTGCTCTGATATTCCAGTGAAAATGCATTGATCCCATCCGGAAGCTTTCCTTCCACTCTGGGAAAATAGGAATAAAAGCAAAAATGTTTTCTCTTTTTCTCCGCAGCAGACCATCTGCCGGACTGCTCCTTTGTCAGATAAAACATCCCGTTTTCGTCCACGCAATAATCGTCGCCCTCCATGCCCCAGAAACGCAGTTTAATGATCTCCGGCTCCAACAGGTCACTGACAAACTGAAGCGCACCGTCAACATCCTTGCAAGATACCGTAATGGATAAACCGGTAGAACTGTCAAGCTCGGCGGAACGTGTTACATGCCATTGATTTCTTACGCCATCTTCCCGTGTAATGGGGAGCGGAACGTAATCACAGCCCTGTTCCCTGAGCCCTTTTTCATCATACGCTGTCTGCACGGAATAATAAAACTGCCACCATTGATCCGGCATGCCTAAGACCGCTCCGGTGGATATCTTTTTCAAATAATCTTCATATGTCTCGGTAAAAGATTCCGCACTGAGAATTCCTTTGTGATATTCTGCATTCTATTTGCCGAAGTACCATTTTGCAGTGTCTGTCGTATTGTAATCGATGACCTGTAACGTATCCGGATCCACGATACAGCTTCCGTCATTGGGATAGCCGTCCAGAAACTGCGGAATATTTTCGAGACAAAAATACCTCCAGCCGTCACACAGAATCGCAAACGGAATATTCGGCGTACCGTCCTCCATCGTAGGATTGGCTGCCACATACCGCTCGATCAGGTCAAAATATTCATCCACCGTATGTATCTCGGGATATCCTGCCCATTTTAAGACTCTGGTCTGAATCCAGAAGGCTTCACCGGAATGCGTCACTTCCACATCTTCTCCGTGAGTCACACCAAACTGAGGAATCCAGTAGATATGTCCGTCCGGACGTTTGAAACGTTCCCACTGTTCTTCTGTCAGATAATTCTTAATATTAGGATAGTCGTCCCAGTATTCATCCAGCGGAAGTAACGCTCCCACTTCGTAAAGACTGGTATCTCCCGAAATGAAGTCCGGATAATCTCCACTTACAATGTAGCTGTTCAACGCACTTTCCTTCGTCTGTCCCACCAGCCACATTTCTTCGCAGTCCGCACCGGTGCGTCTGGCGATTTCCCGTTTCATATCGTTATTGGGATCAATGTTTTCTCCTTCCACAGCAAAGAATGCTGTGAAGTGCTTGATTTGACCGGAGGATGTATTTTGCGCATACGCCAGGTATAATGCCGCACACAGCAGACACAGTACTGCTGCCGCTGCAAAGATTCTTTTCTTCAATATCGTTTCCCCCTGCAAGTTCTACGCTTTCAGCAACGCAATCTCCTCTTTGTAAGGCGGAATGGTCTTCTTATCCTCGCCTTCCGCACACAGCCAAGGTGTCTCCAAGATTTTCGGGACTGCCGCAAAGCGCTCATCGTGTACAACCTTGTGCAGGGTTTCAAACCCAATCGTTCCCTTGCCGATGTTGGCGTGGCGATCCTTATGGGTGCCCAGTGGATTCAGACTGTCATTGACATGAATCACCGCGATCTGGTCCAGACCGAGGATCTTATCGAACTGCGTAAGCACTCCTTCGTAATCATTCACAAGGTCATATCCGGCATCATTCACATGACAGGTGTCAAAGCACACGCGCAGCCTGTCCTTTTTCTCTACTCTGTCATAGATCATCCGTAATTCTTCAAAGGTTCTGCCGACTTCACTGCCCTTGCCTGCCATAGTCTCCAGAGCAATATTTACATCACTGTCATCTGCATTCAATACCCGGTTCAGCCCCTTTGCAATCTGTTCGATACCTGCTTCCGCACCGGCACTTAACGCAGATCCCGGATGCAGCACCAGCACCTTGCTGTGGAATGCAGCGGTACGTGTCAGTTCCTTCGCCAGGAAATCAACTCCGAAATCAAACATTTCCGGCTTCTCTGTATTGCCCAGGTTAATAATATACGGTGCATGGATCACAATTTCCCGGATTCCTGCCTGACCAGCGTAAGCAAGCCCCTCTTCCAGTTTCAGATCCTTGATTTCTTTGCGTCTCGTGTTCTGCGGAGCTCCGGTGTAGACCATCAGTGCGTTGGCGCCGTACTCTGCCGCCTCCTTCACAGAACCTAAGAACATTTCTTTTCCTGACATTCCCACATGGGAACCTAATAATATCTCTGCCATGATGACTCCTTTGTATCAAAGTTTCTGTTATCAGTTTGACACAAGAGGAACAATTTTACAAGATTACTTTTGGGGCAAAATCGACTGGAAGAAGATTTTCTATGATGAAATCCTCTCCGGAGAAAAACCGTATGTGAGTAATCTGATTGCTACCGCCTGAGATGCCAGATTGGTAACAGAAGCACTATAAAAAGGAATGATATTTCCTATATTCCTGCCACCTCGTATGCAATATACTCACGGTCAAATTCATAGCCAAGTTTTTCCGCCAGTGCGACAGAATTTGTATTCTGCGCATCCCAGCTGGGATAAAGACCTTCCTTAAGACAACTCAGTATCAGTGCTGAACAGGCAATCATCGCAAGATGTTTTCTGCGCTCTTCCTCCACAGTGTCTACCTCGATTTCAATTCCGTCACGGTATCTGCTGTAAGAAGAGGCTCCGGACACGATCTCACCGTTCTTTTGTATTACCACGCCTCTTCCCATCTTCAAATAGTCGTCCTTGCTCTCAAAAGAAGAGATAAAATCCATGGTAGCCGATTTCTTTAAACACTTATCATACAGAGCCGAATCAATTTTCTTAAGCTCATATCCCGGCGGAAGTTCTTCTATATTCTTGCGCAACGCATCTTCTTGAAACACTGTATCTTTTTTCATTGCGTATCGGATGACACGTTTTGCATAAGGAAAACATTCTTCGATCAGTTTTGCCCAATCTTCATTTTGCGGAACCATAATTACAAAACCTTCCAGTTTCTCCTGCACCAGTTCTCTGTCCGGTTCTCCTGCATAAAATCCAAAACATCCGAGAAAAGCTAATGCCGACTCAGGGTTCTCTAAATCCGTTACATAAACATGTCCCATTACATTTTGAAGACAGGAATAAATCATCGTTTCCTGCCAACCGGAAAATAACGCATTCACTTTTTCCAATTTTTTCAATTCATATATCATTATGTTTTCACTTTCCCAAGCAACAAAACTATAGATACTTACAACTCACTCCAGTGCTCTTTTGTCATTACATTCGTATGTCCGATACGTACCTCATTCATTAACGGTACCGGCACCTCCTCGCAAGTGTGATGATATATAAATCCGACCTTTTCCTGTACTCGTTTGGATTTCTGATTGCCTTCATAATATCCGCACCATATTATATTCATTCCAAGTTCTTCGAATCCATGACGGATAATCTCTCTTGCCGCCTCAGGCATATATCCTCTTCCCCAAAACGGTTTTCCGAGCCAATAGCCAAGTTCACATTCATCATCACGATCCGTCATATCTGTATGTCCATTCAACTTCAGTTCAATCGCACCGATAGCTTTTCCACTTTGCTTTTCACAGATTGCATAGCACTCTTTCCCGTTAAATACATTCCGTATCACATCCAGACTTTCCTCTACTGATTTGTGCGGCGGCCATCCTGCAATCGGACCGACCTCAGGATCTTTTGCATATTCAAATAAACTTTCCGCGTCATCCTCATTCCATCTTCTAAGTAGTAATCTCTGTGTTTCTAACATCTATGTTTCCTCTCCCTCTTCTCTGTTAATGTGTCAGTTATTCGCTCTGTATTCCGGCCAGCGCCAGGAACTTTTTATCCGACTGGATCGCCTGTGTGACAAACTTTCCGTACCGAAACAATGCGTAAGTTGTCACCGGTGCAGGCACATTTTGTGCTGCTTCCCTGCTTGTAATATGAATCACTTTTAAGGGAATCTTGTGCTGTCCTGCCGCTTCCGCCACCCTGGGTACCCAATAATAGGTAAAGGGACACTGATCCGTATAATATAAGACAAATCCGGCATCTTCCACCTCAGGATGTCTGGCGCATTCCCGGAATACAGGAGGTTGGGCATCCTCCTCTAAAGGCAGATACATTAAGGCAATGCCGCAGTCCGATGTGTCTGCGACCTGAAATCCTTTATAGGTCAGATACTTCGCATCCGCCAGAAATTCTCTTTTTCTGCCCTCGGCGGAGAGAATGCAGATCCCTTTTTTCCCCTGTTCTCTCGCATCCCGGATGCACTCCTTAAGAAGATCATTGGAATATCCATGCCCTTTCATCGAACCGGCGATCCACAGGCAGTTAATATAAAGGTATCCGTCCGCTTCGATCGGCACCCAGGCTTTCTCCGCAGGAAGATACTCGATAAAGCACTTGCCGCGCTCTTCACTGCGATAAAATACAAGTCCTTCATCCAACCGCTGTTTGAGCCACTCCTTTTTTGCAACGCTCTGCTTCCCTGACATGGCACAGCAGATGTGCTCCTTGTCGATGTTTTCTTTCGTAATCCTAATGTAATTCATTTTCTCCCATCCTTTTGGATTCCCAGTACGCAAAAGCGGATCACCGGAATCCGGCTATTTCATTTTAGTCGAATTTCCAGCCTTTTACAATTCTGAAATATTTCCATAGATTGATCAATGCCCGGACACCCTCATCTGCCATCACAGCCAGGAAGACTCCCAGAATCCCCAGCTTGCAGACAAATACCAGAACAGACGCCACACATACGATCCAGACTGTTCCAAAGAGCTGCGTATACAGCATCCACTTCGTATTGCCGCTGCCCCGGATGGCATTTCCCACAATAATATTACCTGACTTCGAGAACAAATTGATACCGATCATCAGTAAGTATACACCACTGCTTGCAATGACGGCTTGATCACTGGTAAATAATGCCAGGATCTGTTCCGGGAAGCAAATTGCTCCCACGATTGTCAAAACAGTTACTACTGTACAAAGTGCGTAAGCACACAGTGTCGTTCCCTTATATTGTGCAAGGTCTTTTTTACCGGTAGCCTCTGAAGTCAATGTCATCGTGCCGCTTCCGATTGCTCCGACGATAACTACCGCCAATACTTCCACCCCGAATACAATGGTATAGATGCCTGCGGCATATTCGTTGATGGAATTCAGAATCCGGATCAGAATCAGATTACCGATATTCCACGCAAAATCCTCCAGCGCAATATTGATTCCGAGCTTTGCGGAATGCAGATAGCTCTTGAAATGTCCTTTTTTCACATCCTGCCAGCTCGGTCTCGTAGGAAGCCTTTTGCTGGTAAAAAATACAACTGATATGTAGATGGCTCCGACATACTCCGCAATCACCGTGGCTATGGCAGCTCCCTCAATACCGAGTGCCGGCATCCCGAATTTTCCAAAGATCAGTATCCAGTCTAACAACATATTGAGTCCCGAGCGGAACAGACCGTATGCAACCAGCGGCTTCGTATAATTAGATGTTTGCAGGATGACACCGAGCGATCCTCCCATTCCCGTAATTAAAAATAACGGAGCATACCATCTGACATAGCTTAAACACAGCGGCATAACACTTTCCGATACCCCCAGAAGCGTAAATACCGGTTTCGGAAAAATCATCCAGAAAAAGCACAGAAACACCGGAATAATGTTGTTGTACTTCATCATGGCTCCGGCATATTCTCCGATCTCGTCTCGTCTTCCGGCTCCGACATTCTGGCTGATCAGTATGGACGCTCCCATCACCAGTGCGTTGCAAAACGACATCGTCGTCCACACCGGTGATGACACATTTCCCAGAGCACTCATATACAGATCATTTGCATGCCCTAAAAAGATTCTGTCTATCATCATCTGAAGCTGACCGATGATATTATTCATGATAATCGGAAGGGCTATCGCAAGCAGTCTCTTCCTGTACAAATTTTTATCTATTTTCTCCATTTTTCTTTCCCTCATTTGTCAGTACCCACCGGTTTCATTTTCAATATGAACCCGTTATTTTTTACCTCAAATCACCTTTTCACCGGTTTTCCGCGTTCTTAACCTTAACAGCTAAGATGCAAAACAGATATACTAAAATGCTTTCGCATACGTCGGTGTTACTTTCCTCACCAGCAGCCCAAGATTGAAAATCAGAATCACGCAAAAAATAATCCATACATAAATCTGCGGCATAAGATAGAGAATTCCATTCAGGTCTCCGCCACCGAAGCATCTGTCAAGCAGGCACAAATAAATCGGATCAAGCACCAACATGATTATGGTTATGTAATAAAAACAGCTTTCCGTAATTTGCTTTCCATTCAACAGATCCTGCCTTTTAAACCAGCCAGCAGATAGCCGACAATCAAGGTTGCAATGGCTCCCGCAATACAGAATATACCAAGCTGCACATCTGTTAATCTATCCCGATATACATCTACCTGTATTCCCAGCCACATAAAGTTAATCTTTTTAAACGCATGAAAATAGAGTGCCATTTCATCACTGCCTTTGATGATTACAAACACATCGTCATGTATACCGGTATAAACATAATTTCATCTTTAAATTGTAAATCCTTCGTATAGATAATATATCTTTCATTCATTTTTAATTGATACTTTTCCTTAAAATAGTCGAATGATTTATGATTCGTATAATTCGATGATTTCACTTCTATCGGAACAAGACGTTTTCCTCTTAAAATGAGAAAATCTATCTCGTAATGTTTCTCCTTTTCATTGCCTTTCGCCCGGTAATCATATTCATGAAAATATAATTCATAGCCCAACGCCCGAAGCATCTGCGCTACCATGTTTTCAAATATCATCCCCTGATTCATATCTATGTCATCTAATACAATGGCACGATACAGATTTTCCGGTGTTCCTTTACTATTCTGCAAAATATATGTTATCAGCAGTCCGGTATCTCCCATAAACATTTTAAATCTTGACTTATCCGCATATAATTCAAGTGCCACTTCCGGTTTTGTGACGTTTACACAATTATTGACGATCAGCGACTGCTTCAAAAAATCTATTGCATTGCTGCAATTTCTTGTCCGTGCATTTTCATCCACTGTCGCTAGTTTAAATATATGATTATGATTAGACAGTTGCTCCGGAAGCGACTGAAATACTACTCCTGCCCTGTCTGTATCATCTTCATCATGCTTTTGAAGGTCTTTTATATATAGTTTTAATATGTTACGCTTCACTCTGTCTATTGCGCTAAAATCTTTGCCATCCACATATGCACTTACAGCCTGTGGCATTCCTCCCACTGCCATATAATTTCTGAACACCTGCATAATTCTTCTGTGAATATCTGTTCCAAGCGGCTTTCTGTTATGGAATGCTTCTCTTATGGCATCTGCATACACATTGTTCCCTATCGCCCACAGAAATTCTTCAAAATCCATGGGATACATCGCTATGCTTTCTTCCTCCGAAGGAATCAATATATCCTTCACATTCTTATTTATAGATATTAATGACCCTGTTTCGATATAATCAAATCTGCCATCCTTGACGAGATGTTTTATTGCTTGTCGCGCCTTCGGGAAAAACTGCACCTCATCAAATATGATAACCGATTCTCGCTCCGGCAATGTTTTCCCGGCAATCAAAAAAAAGTTTCTGAAAAATATATCTATATTGCCAATGTTATCAAAGTTGTCCTTTAACGCCTGCTCGGCGATAGAAAAATCTATCAACAAATAATCTTTATATTCATTTTTGGCAAATTCCTCAACAACCGTACTTTTACCAATACGTCTTGCGCCTTCTATAAGAAGTGCTGTTGTTCCTTCCGATTCCTCTTTCCATTTTAGGATTTCATCATATATTTTTCTTCTAAACACTCGTGCACTACCTCCACAAAATCCTTGATATTAACTAGTTTACCGAATTTTCCGGAATATATCAATACCGAATTTTCCATTTCTTTTTCCGCGTCTTTGCACGAATTTACCATTTCTTACAGCTTTGATTTGCACGAATTTACCATTTCTTATTGCCAATATCTGCATGGATTTACCGTTTCGTATTTTTTGAGTTTCCCGATGCTGCTACCTGCTTCACAGATCGTAAACCAACGTTTCATTCACATTCATATCTTCAAAACGCTTCGTGCTTTTCTACTTATCTATGATTCCTGTGATTTCCTCTTTCATATCAAGAAATGCCTCCGCAATGAACGGATCAAAATCCTGTCCACTGCCGCTTTCTATGATTTCACTCCGGATGATTCACCGTATACGCTGTCAGCCCGTCAAACACGATTCCTGTGATTCCTGTATAAAGCAATAATTCAAAAATGACTTCCTTCTGCTTTACCCTGTATGCGTATCGTTCCCGATAATAAATAAAGGCTACATAGAGCACTATAAGCAGGCAGCCGATCTGCAATTTGCTGTATTCGATCATGATTTTATCCTTTGTATTTTCCAAATTTTATCTTACTGAGTGCATATCTTACTATCTTATATAGCCTGTTTTGGAAATCATGTCTACCGGGATACCGCTAAGTTGCATTTTAGGCATACTAAGATGCATTAAAAAAGCAGCAGATCATCTCTGATCTACTGCCTTCTTACGCTTTTACAACCTCCACTTATCAAGTAGGATTCACCTTTGACATTATATTATCCTAAGCTAACAAATAATCAATGTATTTTTGGGAACTTCTTTCAGTAATGCTTCTGCTACCTCGGATCCTTCACCTGATCTCCGACAAACCAGTAATCACAGATTTCCCCGCCACCGGCCAATGTCTGTTCTCTGTGCAGGGTAAGATGCATCAGTTTTGCCGTCAGATGGTCAATGTCACACATGACCGGCAGCACCTCCAGATAGCCTTCTTTTCTGGCAAAGTCATTGAGGGGACACTTGGTAAAATGATAATAAAATCCGTCCTTATGCTTTGTATCATCAAAGTTAAAGTCCCAGGAAGTCTCCTTATACTGCGGATGTTTTTCCAGCCATGCCGCATTTTTCAGCATCATATTGCGCAGTCTGTTGATTCCGCTCTTTTTGTTGCCATTGATAAAGACTCCTGCCAGTTTCAACATCGGTGTCGACATTACATCCAGGGAAATGGCACGCAGATCATCCACGGAAATCTTTCCCTCCGCAGCCTTCCAGACAGCCAGGAACACCAGACATTCATAGATATTCGATGCCATCGGATTATCCGCTCCTACGTCATCTGCCCGGCGCAGCATTTCCCGATATTCGATGTCGGTCTTCTCTATGAGTTTTTGCGTTTCCTCTTTTCCGTACCTCTTGATGAGGCTTTTCTTCACATAAGGCATTAACATCTTCCAATACTTGTTTGTGTATTCCATCATAATACCGTTCCCCCGTTTCTCTTAATCTCATAAATAATAGCACCTTGCCAATACAACACAATAATATTATAAAACTTCCTTTCTGTAAAATCCATTTGTATGTTTTAAACCTTTTTAGCAAAGTTAGCAACCACCAGTTCAACTGGTGGTTTAATATTAGCCCTAAAAAGGGCTGATTGCATACACGCCTGAAAGGCGGGTATCACAAGCTTTGTTACTGGTTCTCTATAAAGAGGTACTTCTGTTTTCTTCTTTCCTTGACTCTTCCGACTGTTCTTGGATATATTTCTTTATTGCATCTTCTGTAATATTACCAATTGTCGACACATATTTTGTAGTTTATACCCCAAGGTTATAACCGCGTAAAAAAACCTCCCTACCGCATCCGGTAAAAGAGGTTTTCTTCCTACAAATTTTCCAGCAATCCGCCGATTCCCTGCTCTTCATAAATCCCTTTATAATACGTCACTTCTTCCTGAATCAGCTGGTCGATGACCTGCATTCCCAACAGTTCTACCGGAGCCTTGTCATCCGTCATAAGATACTCTCCCGGCACGTAGGCGACGCTTGTGTCCGCCACATTCTGCATCATAGCCTTCAGCCCTGTATCCTCCAGCGTCTGCGCATTCTCTGCCAGTACATCGATCATATCCGCACGATTCGACGCAAACAATTCTCTGTTGGTCGATCCCTTTACATCCACGGTATAGACATTATCGAACACATTGGCTATGGTGTCTGCCAGATACTGATTGATGTCGCCTTCCTTGTTGCCATGCATATTCATATTGACCACCATGACACCGCCGTCCTTCAGATGATCACGCACCATGGTGAAAAATTCTACACTGGACATCTGAAACGGAATAGTGATGTCCTGATACGCATCCACCATGATCACATCATAGGTACGATCCACCGCCTGTAGAAAAGCCCGACCGTCATAGGTCGTCACTTTCACATCCTCCGGCAGAGAAAAATATTTTCTGGACAGTTCCGTGATCTTCTCATCGATTTCCACGCCTTCGATATTCATATCCCCGAAATACTTCCGGCACTGGGTCGCATAAGTGCCCGTTCCCATGCCGAGGATCAGGACATCCATATCTTTTGCCTGCTTTTCCGGCACCATCAGTGGCGCTGCCATCGCATAATCATAATACATTCCGGTCAATCCGCCGTCTTTCATATAGAGGGACTGCACGCCGAACAACACATTTGTAGACAGAACCACCTGCCTGTCCGTCTCCGATACCTGCAGATAGTTATAGATAGACTCGCCTTCATAGGTCAGGTCATTCTGCCAGAAAGCAAAGGAATCCGAATAGCCCAGTCCACAGCATATCGCAAAGATCAGCGCAGACGCCGCTACCTTTTTCCTGCCGGTGTGCTGACTTATAAAATAAATTGCAGACAACAGGATCAAAATACCTGAAAAGATCAAAAAAGTGATGGACGTTCCCACCGCCGGAATCGTCACAAAAGTCGGTACAAAAGTGCCGATGATGCTTCCCACGGTATTGAAAGCTCCCAAGGTTCCCACTGTCCGTCCGCTGTCATCCAGACTGTCCACAGAATACTTCACCAGAGAAGGTGTCACCGTTCCCAGTAAAAACAAAGGGAACACGAAGATTACCATACAAGCCGCAAATGCCGCTATGATCAGGAAATTATTGCTGACAGTAAAAATCAAAAGGGCGGAGATTCCAAGGATGATATACTTTCCCACTACCGGAATCAGTGCGATCCAGATCGCCGCAATTAAGATTCTGCCATATAGTTTGTCCGGATCCGGAGATTTATCCGCGCTTTTACCGCCGTAGATATTGCCCAGCGCCATAGCGATCATAATCGTGCCGATAATGATCGTCCACACGATCTGTGATGAACTGAAATACGGAGCCATCAGTCTGCTGGCTCCCAACTCCACCGCCATGACGGACATACCTGCAAAAAATTCCGTAAGGTATAAGAACAACTTGTTTTTCAAAATTCCCGACTGCTTCATCTTCTCTCCCTCATTTTTTATTCTCTTATTTTCTTATTTTCTTGTCTCTTATGTCTTTCGTCAATCCGGTCATTGCACATCTGATACGCATAATATTCCAACTGTCATTTAACGCCTCATCCTATATTCTTGAATCATGCGTTCAGCTATATTATCGTCTTCCCCTTTTCCAGGGAATCGATAAGCATCATGACTTTTTTCCTCCTCGATGTAAACCTATGTGTAGACGGTTCTTTTAGAAAAATCACATTCGTTCCGCAATTGACATAGTTTTCCTGTTACAAAATGATTTTACCATCCGATAGTAACCATCGGTCAAGGTTTTTATATTTTTTCATTTTTTTGCGTTACCGCAGTAAAGTATCCTTGAGTACATCGCCTGAATTTACTACCGGATCAGCAAAAGCCACGCCAACCCATAATATGTCACTACCGCAACAAGATCATTCACAGTAGTGATCAGGGGACCGGACGCCACTGCCGGATCCACTTTGATCTTATGGAAAAACATAGGAATCACCGTGCCTACCGCACTGGATATCGCCATTGCAACTAACAGGGAAACTCCCACACATCCGGAGATACCGAACGCTCCCACCCAGGTATATCCCTTGAACAAATGCACATAGACACCGAGACACAAAAGCGCCATCACACCCAGCAGCATACCGTTTAAGGAACCGGTCTTTACTTCCTTGACAACCAGCCGGAATTTTTGTTTTCCCGTCAGGTTTTCGTCCATCAATACACGAATCGTCACAGCCAGAGACTGTGTTCCCACATTTCCTGCCATATCCAGTACCAGAGACTGGAAACAGATCACAACCGGCAGCACCGCCACTACATTTTCAAAAAGTCCTACGACCGAAGACACTGCCATACCTAAGAAAAGCAGGATAATCAGCCAGGGCAGACGCTTTTTCATACTCTGGATTGTCGGCTCCTTCAGATCTTCTTCCGCAGTCAGACCTGCTAACTTTGCATAATCCTCGCCCATCTCGTTGTCGACCATTTCGATCAAATCTTCCGACGTGATGACACCGAGAATTTTCTTCTCAGATGACAATACAGGAATGGAATCCTCCGCATAATCCAGGATTTGGTCCATACAGTCATCTATTTTCTCGTGATCGGTAACGTACGGATAAGATTTTACCACCAGATCTTCCAGTTTTTCATTCTCCCTCGCCCGGATCAGGTCTTTCAGGTCAATGGCTCCCGCGAAAATCTCTTTTTCATCCACCACATAGATGGTCATGATATTGTCGTTATCCCCGGCCTGCTTCACCAACTCGCTCATAGCCTGTTTGATCGACAAGTTCTCCGGGATGCAGATGTAATTGGTCGTCATGCAGCTGCCGATCTCTTCCTCATCATAAGACATCAGCATTTTTACATCTTTTTTCGCATCTTCATCCAGCATCCTGACGATCTGTTCTTTCTCCTCCGGATCCAGATGTTCCAGCAGATCCACCGCATCATCGGAATCCATTTCGGAGATCACCTTTGCGGCTCCCTCCACCGTCAGTTCCTTTATGTATTTCTGCGGTTCGTCCACATATTTAAAAATCTCGGCAGTCTTCTGCACACCCAACAGCTGATAGAGGCGCTTACGCTCTTCCTCCGACATTCCTTGCAGAATATCTGCAATATCATTTTCATGATAATTCAGCAAAAAATCCAGAATTTCCTTATCCGTTTTTTCACTGCGGAACAGTTCCGCCAGTTCAGAATATTTCTTGTTCATTGTCTTATAACTCCCTTCATGTTTTGATTATTTCCTGCAAGTAACGATTCAGAAACGATATATGCGATTCTTCGCCTCCGAATCATTAGAAATGCAACAGAAAGGGCAATAAAATAGAAAAGAAGCACCTCACGGTGCTTCCCACATAAAAATCTATGTACATCAAATCAGAGTACGACTATCTCATTTCACAGACAGCCATACCATGCTTGCATGAAAAAGCACCGCGTATTCTACTTCGCCCATAACCATCGCAACTGTCCATGAAATTCACCTCCGACTTTTCATTTTTTCCGTGGTTATCGTAGCACTGTGCTTTTCGTTTTGCAAGTTATTTTTTTGTTATTTCTGCGTCGGACCTTTCTGCATGACTCTTATTTTTCCACTGTTTTTCAAAATACGGAATTATTTTGTTTTCTGCCACAATTTCTCCCTGCTTCATAAGCCATGCCACGCACAGTGTCATCCCCACCTGCACAAGATAAAACAGGAAAAAGCCGGAAATATATTGCATGCACAGCTTCTCAGTATAAGCAAACAAAAATGTATGGATCAGCCACATATAAGTAGCATAATTTCCGACAAACAGGCTTGCCGTCGCCAACACTTTTGCCTGCACCAACAGCAATAATACTCCTGTGACAAATATAGGGACGATTACAAAATCATATCTTGCAAAAGAGGGATCCGGGGTGATCCGTATCCGCAATCCAATCATAGCTGCGATCAATACCAAACCAATAACTGCGTTTAAGATTCCCGACATTTTTTCTGTTGAAATCTTTTCTATTGAAAATTTTTCTGAAATCTTTTTGTAAACAGAAAATCTCGAAAACAAATATCCTACGAAAAAGATTGCCAGAAAGCTGGGACGCAGTTCATGGATAAATGCAAGGAACCCTTCCGGATCTTGCAGCCACAAAAGAGAGCACAACACAATTCCAACCCCAAAAACAACTCCGTAGAAAGTACTTTTTGTTCTTCTTTCTTTTGTTTCAAACGGCTCAAACAATAAATGTACTAACGGCACCAACAGCATCATCAATACATATTGCTGCATATACCACCAGGTTCCGTTATAAGAGACTTCGATTGCGAAAAAATTCTTCCAAAATTCTGCCGGATAAAAAGGCTCTTTACGAATCCCAAAATCAATTGCCTTAAACACCAGCAACACATACCAGTATTTTCCGAACAGCCGTAACAGCCGCAAAAGGATGCTGCGATAGCTCAGCCGCAAAGCGGTCAGAAACTTCTCATTTTGCAATGCTGACAGTCCATAATAAATTCCATATCCACTGACAAACGCAAACATCCCAACACAGATTTTTCCAAACCATGCCGTGCTTTTTACCAGTTCTACGTTGCCATAGGAAAGCGCCAGTTCTGACGGATTTAAGAAATAATGATGATACATCATCAGAAGAACTGCGATTCCCTGTATCATAACCGATTGTTTTTTCGTGATCATCGGCTCGTTTACTCCTCTCAATTCATGCATCTCACTGTAGATTGACCCAAATTTTGTTCCAAATTCTATTCCGGACTCATTTTGGTCATGCTTCATTTTATGTTGTAAGCAGAAAGCCGATCCCTCTACTGTATCATCGACATGATTCCGTTCTCCGTCAATATTTGTAAGCATTCCTGTGCATCCTCATCATGCATCATCTGCCACACCTGTTTCATCCCCGGAGCCAGCGGTTTCTTCAAATATTCCTCTTCTGAGATCCAATAAGCGCTTCCCTCCTCGGAAGAAATCAGCTCTCCTTCGTATTCCGCTGTCTTATACAAAAATCCAACGTTCCGAACATCCTCCGTCATCCAATGATATATTCCTGTCAATTTAGGATTTCTGATCTTCAGACCTGTCTCTTCATAGATTTCCCGAATCACCGATTCCTGGAAGGTCTCTCCCGGCTCCACATGCCCTCCCGGAAATGTCGTCCCGGAATAGCTTTTTCCCACCTTATCCAATGCTAACACATTGCCTTCCTTATCATAGACCATGCACATGTTCATAAAGATCACTTTTTCAATTTCTGCCATACCCTTACCTTTTGCCTTTAGATTCCTACTGCGCAGCTTTTTATGTAAGCTTCCATAAGTATACCATAGCAGGCATACGGATTCAAATAGCTGGATTGTTAACTTGAAAGTTAGTTAAGCAAACCTGTCGCCGTAGCCCCGATTGCATATAAGAAACGCTGACATCGCTTCCGCTCGGAAACAGAGCGCAGCGGCACGTAAGCGAGGAAAGTACCCTCGCAATGCGTCCAAGGGACGCTATGGTGCCGGCGTCTGTTTACGGTCAGCTTATTCTTATATGCAACCGGGTCTACTGGTTTACTTGAAATTTGAAAATCACAGTCAATATAAATTCCGTTCAAACATGCCATAATTAAGTCAAATAAAGGAATTTTCCCCTTATATTTCAATATTTTCCACTATTAAGAACTCACGAGCAATATTTTTCAGGAATACCCATAAAATTCGGCTTGTTTATATCACTTTTTCCTTTATTTTGGACATTTTTAAAGCAAAATTCAGGAATGTTCAAGAACCGCAGAACTCCCGG
>CAKRRS010000022.1 GCA_934394665.1 uncultured Acetatifactor sp.
CTCCTTTCAATATGTACTTATAATACTATTGATAAAATAATATCATAATGGTCGTGTTCATTCTCTCATATTTCCCCTAAAAAATCTAGGGGTTTTTGACAATTTTTTTCATTACTTTCCATGAAAAAACACCATATCTTCCTGCAAATGCACGAAAATATGGTGTCAGTTGATGATTAAAAATCAATTATCAGTATTACCAGCTCTTAATGAAGGTGTCGATATAGTTATCCAGGCACTTCTTGATAACCTCGATTGCTTCCTCTCTGTTGCCCTTTTCGTTTACAGCTGTTGTTTTATTCTCGAGAGCCTTATATACCGTGAAGAAATGCTCCATCTCATCCACCACATGTGTGGGCAGCTCGGAAATATCATGATAGCAGTTATAATTCGGATCATTAAACGGAACCGCAATGATCTTCTCATCATTTTTACCGTTATCCAACATGGAGATTACACCGATGGGATAAGCTCTTACCAGTGTCATGGGCTGTACCGGTTCGGAACACAGCAAAAGTACATCCAGTGGGTCACCGTCATCACCGTAGGTTCTGGGAATAAAACCATAGTTTGCGGGATAGTGGGTAGACGTATGCAGGATACGATCCAGGATCAGAAGTCCTGTCTCTTTGTCCAGCTCATATTTGTTCTTGCTTCCCTTGGAAATCTCAATGACACAGACAAAATCTGTGGGAGTGACTCTCTGGGTGCTCATGGTGTGCCAAATGCTTCCGTTTACTTCTTTCATAATCTCTCTCCTCTTCTCTTCTATAGTTATTTCCGATTACCATAAAATAATCGGAGAATACGCAAAAATATCCGCCCGGTTATCCGCGGATCTGTCCGTTGCCGTGGATCTTGTATTTATAGGACGTCAGTTCTTTCAATCCCATAGGGCCTCTGGCATGCAGTTTCTGGGTACTGATGCCGATCTCCGCACCGAATCCGAATTCAAACCCATCCGTAAAACGGGTAGATGCATTCACATAAACACAGGCCGCATCCACTTCATTTAAGAATTTTTCAGCAGTCTCCGTATTTTCCGTCACGATGCACTCGGAATGTTTTGTATTATACCGATTGATATGTGCAATTGCCTCTTCCACACTGTCCACAGTTTTAATGGATAAAATATAATCCAGATACTCGGTTCCGTAATCTTCTTCCGCGGCAGGCACACAATCCGGTAAAATCTCACGTGTGCGTTCATCTCCGCGGAGTTCCACATTCTTTGTCTTTAATGCCTCTGCCATCCCGGGAAGGAACCGGTCACGAACTTCTCTGTGAACTACCAGTGACTCACAGGCATTGCAGACACCGATACGCTGTGTTTTGGCATTCATTAATATCTTTACCGCCATATCGACATCCGCATCCTTGTCCACATAGACATGGCAGTTGCCGGTTCCTGTCTCAATCACAGGAATCGTGCTGTTCTCCACCACACTGCGGATCAGTCCGGCGCCGCCTCTGGGGATCAGGACGTCCACATATTCTTTCATCTTCATGAACTGTGCGGTAACGGCACGGTCGGTATCCTCGATCAACTGCACTGCGGTACGGGGCATTCCACAGGATTCCAACGCATCCTGTAATACTTTTACAATCGCAATGTTGGAATGGATGGCATCACTGCCGCCCTTTAAGATCACGGCATTCCCTGTCTTAAAACACAATCCGAAGGCATCCGCGGTCACATTGGGACGAGCCTCATAGATGATACCGATTACACCAAGCGGTACTCTGACCTTGTCGATCTTCAGCCCGTTGGGACGCTCAAAATGCTCTATCGTCTCACCGATACAGTCCGGAAGCGCTGCAATCTGGTTCAGGCCCTCCGCAATCTGAGAAATCCGTTCAGAGGTAAGCTTTAATCGGTCAAGAAGTCCCGGATTCATACCGTTTTTTCTGCCGTTTTTCAGATCCTGTGCATTCGCCGCAAGAATCTCTTCCTGCCTGTCGCACAGATCGTCAGCCGCCCTCTTAAGTGCCTTATTTTTTTCTTCTGTCGTAAGCTTCTGCAATAAATATTTGGTATTGCAGGCATTTTTTCCCAGTTCTAAAAGCTCTGCCATCTTCTTTTCGCCTTTCCAAAACAAATGCCTTCAAAATCCGGCACACCATTCTGACATTATACCAAAATCACCTGATAAGGTTTTATATCGGTCTCTTCTGTCGGCACTTTCTCCACCTGCTGACATTGAAATCCGATGCCGATACTTCGCAATCTGAGAGCTTCCTTATCATTCAGATACCGATCATAGAATCCGCTGCCGTATCCCATACGATTGCCGAGAGGATCAAATGCACTTCCCGGCATCAGGAAAAGACATGTCCTGCAGCTTTCCGGATCAAAATGATAGCACTCCGTATCTCCCGCCGGTTCCAGGATTCCCTTGTAGCCGGTCTGCAATTCCTCCATAGAAAAGATACGGTAAAACTGCATTTCCCCCTTATCTTCCACTTTGGGAACATAAACCTTTTTACCGTCTTTCAGTGCATTCACAAGGATCTCCGTCGTACAGATCTCACTTCCGTAACTGACAAAACCTAAAACCGTATCTGAAAGATAATACCACTGATGCCCCAGAATACGTTCCGTGATCAGAAGCTTTCCTCTGTTTCTCTCCTGCTCTGTCAGTGCCTCTCTTCGTGCCAGCACTTCTTTTCGGAGTTGTTTTTTCTGTTCTTTGATCATTTCTTTTTCTTCTTGTAAGAGGGTTTCAGTTTCTCGATGGTGCCGTCAGGCCGTTCAATTTCGATATTATCCAGCTGCGCCTTCATGTTCCTCTTTATGCTGTCTACGTATTCCTGACGCAGAATAGATTGCTCCAGCTTCTCTTCGTCAGTCAGTCCCTCATTCTGTGATTTATGATAAAGCGCATTAATGCGCTTTATTCTCTCATCCATATTCATAATATTTCCCTGCCTTTCCCGTTGTACCTGCTTTTGCCAGCCACCTAATTTTTATGCAGATTCTGGACAAACTCCGGCAGATCAAAGTTTTCATCCTTGTGTGCCACAAACAATGTACCTTCGTTTTCTCCGTTTAAAAGCCTGTGAAGGACACCGATATCCTTGCTGTTGGCAATGATCATATCTACGTCTGAGCTGGTCGCAATCTTGGCAGCAATCATTTTCGTATTCATACCGCCGGTACCGACATTACTTCCGGTGGTCGTTTTTCCCATGTTCATAAACTCATCGGTAAGTTCATCTACTTGTTCGATAAATTTTGCGTCCGGATTCTGTCTCGGATCATCGGTATAGAGACCGTCAATATCCGATAACAAAATCAAAAGATCCGCATCGATCAAAGCTGCCACGATTGCTGACAGAGTATCGTTGTCACCGATTTCGATTTCATAAGTAGCTACGGTATCGTTCTCGTTTACAACAGGAATTGCTCCCATTTTCAACAATTGTGTAAACGTATTGTGCGCATTATATCTGTTGAGATTATCCACAATCGTATTTTTCGTCATCAGTATCTGCGCCGCAATATGATTATATTCCGCAAAAAGCTTCTGATAGGTCATCATCAGTCTTGCCTGGCCGATGGCCGAGCAGGCCTGTTTTACTGCCATGGCTTCCGCCTGTGTCTGCCCCTCTGTTGTCTTAAGATTCACCGCTTTTTTGCCGACTGCGATTGCACCGGAAGTCACCAGTACGACTTCCTTCCCCTGGTTGCTGATATCGCAGAGTTCTCTGACCAGCTTTTCCAGACGGATGTAATCCAGATCTCCGGTCTGTGCATGCTGCAGAGAAGAAGAACCGATCTTGACAACGATTCTTTTTTTGTTTTTGATTAGTTCCCTTAGGTTATTCACGTGAATGCCTTTCTGTGTCTGAAATCTTCCTTGCTAAAACGCTTTTATTCTATCTTATTTTTTCTGATACGTCAACGCTGTGGTGGGGCAAACTGTGAAGCAATCCTCTCTGCCACGCGGATACCGTCCATGGCAGCAGATGTGATACCACCGGCATATCCTGCGCCCTCTCCACAAGGATAACAGCCGCGGATCGCCGATTGCAGATCATCATCTCTTTCAATGCGTACCGGAGAAGATGTCCTGCTCTCCACACCGGTCAGAATCGCCTGCGGCGATGCAAAGCCGTGAATCTGTCTGTCAAAGCCGTCCATTCCTTCGACGAATGCCTGATTGCAGTCTCCGGGCAGAATCCCTGTAAGATCCGTCCACTCATAAGCTCCTTTACACTGTGGTTCTAAACTATGCAATCCATAGTTTTCCTGTAAGGGGCGTTCATCCGGCTTTTCTCCGGTCACTTTCTCCCTGAAATCACCGTAATGCTGCACAGGCAGTTTCCCCTTTCCTAATTCATACGCTTTCTGTTCCAGGGTACGTTGAAATGCGATCCCTGCTAACGGATGGTCAGAACCGTAATCCTTGGGTGTCACCGACACAACAATGGCACTGTTTGCATTTTTCCCGTCACGTCCGCTGTAACTCATACCGTTGACCGCAAGCCTGCCGGGTTCCGAAGAGGCATTTACCACATAGCCTCCCGGACACATACAAAAAGAGTATACGCCTCTGCCGGTACTCGTCTTCGCCGTAACCTTGTAAGCAGCGGCTCCCAGCCCCCGTACCTTTTCTGCGCCATATTGACTGTGATTAATCAGTGCCTGCGGATGTTCCACACGGAACCCCACAGCAAACGGTTTTGCCGTCATAGGGAACTTTTTTTCATATAACATGGTGAACGTATCTCTCGCACTGTGTCCGGGTGCCAGTACTACCTGTTCACAGCAGATTACATCCTTGTTGTTTACCCTTACACCGGTCACCTGTCCGTTTTCTGTCAGGATCTCGGTCACTTTGCTGTGAAAATGCACTTCTCCGCCCAGGCGGATGATTTCTTCCCTCATACTTTTAACGACTTTACTCAGGACATCCGTGCCGATATGTGGCTTTGCCTGGTATACAATTGCCGGATCCGCGCCATGTTTTACAAAGGTCTTAAGAACCTCTGTATTGCGTCCGTATTTATCTTTAACCAGAGTATTCAGCTTGCCGTCGGAAAATGTTCCCGCGCCGCCCTCGCCGAACTGTACATTAGATTCCGGCAGAAGTACTCCGGTCTCCCAGAATTTCTCCACATCTGCCTGTCTTGTCTCTACATCGGCGCCTCTCTCCAGAATCACAGGGGCATAACCGTGGCTTGCAAGATAATAGGCACAGAACAATCCTGCCGGTCCGAATCCGATAATCACGGTTCGGTGCTTTTGCGGTACGGTTCCGCTCTCCGGGAAACAATACATCGTATCTTCCGCAAGCAGCACATTCGCCTTTCCCAGTCTGCGACAGGCATCTTTGTATACTTTTTCCTCTTTTTTTACAGATACATTGACACTATAGCTATAAAATAAATCCGGTTTTTTTCTCGCATCCAGTGACTGCCTGATGATCTCAAGTTCCAGAATATCCGATTCCGGGATTCGCAGACTTTGTGCCGTTTTATGTAGTAACTGCTCCCTCGTGTGATTTACAGGAAGCTTTAGTTGATTCAATCTGATCATGCTTGCTCCTCTTTGCCTGCCGCATGGCATCCTGCCAGATAGCCGCTGCTCCAGGCCCACTGTAGATTATAGCCACCGCATCTTCCATCGACATCCAATATTTCACCGGCAAAATACACACCGGGACAAAGCCTGGATTCCATGGTTTCTTCCACCTGCGACAGATCAATTCCGCCCGCGGATACCTGTGCATTTTCATAAGGGTTGCTCTCGGTGATCTGCAATCGGAAGTTCCTGCACAGTGCATAGAAATACTGTATTTTTTCTTCCGGGATCTCCTTCATGGGCGTTGCCGGTTTGATACCTGCCAGTTTTAAAAGTGCACTTGTCAGTTTCTTATGTAACAGACCGGTAAAGAATTCTTCCGCTGTCCGTTCTCCCTGTAAAAGTCGTCTTCCTGCCTGTAGTTTCTCATACTCCTCTATAGATAGCTCCGGTAGAAAATCGATCTGAGCAAATACGTTCTTCCGGTCTCTAAGCAAATAATTGACCGTGCGGCTCAGCTGGAACACCGGGATGCCGGAAATACCATATTCCGTAAGCTGTAATTCTCCTCTTTCAGCACAGTACTTCCTGCCGTCACAGAACACCGTAATCATACTGTCTGCCCGTACTCCTGCAATGCTTTTCAAAACATCCGTTTCCAGACAACGAAGCTGTACCAGTGCCGGTACCGGGGCGACGCAATGATGTCCGAGTTTTTTGGCCAGTTTCCAACCGCTTCCGTCCGAGCCGGTACCGGGCGCCGCCTTTCCGCCGCAGGTTACAATGACCGCGTCAAATTCCCTGGATTTCCTTCCGTCACTGACACAGAGTCTGCCGGAGGGAAGCCGCTCTATGTTCTGGATCTTGCATTCATATTCTATTGCCACATCCAGTGCCTTCAGTTCATATCTGAGCACATCCAGTACAGCGGATGCCTGTTCACAGACCGGATAGAGATAACCGTTTTTTTCCTTTATCAGCAGCCCGATGCTCTGAAAAAAGCGGATCGTATCCTCTGTTGTAAATCGATTCAGAACGCTTTCGATCAGTGTCTTATCTCCGCCATGGTAACATTCCACAGAAAGTTCTCTGTTTCCCAAATTGCACTTTCCGTTTCCTGTCTGCAATATCTTTTTGCCGACACGGTCATTTCGCTCCAGGATCGTGACCTGTGCCCCTTCTCTTGCCGCTGTTATGGCAGCCATCAATCCTGCGGCACCACCGCCTATGATTCCTATCGTTCTCTTCATGGTAATTCACCTTACTTGTTTATTATCAAAATAACAGGCTCCAAAACTCCGTACGATTCGCATAAAACCAAATCTCTTTATCATTAAAAAGTTAAGAAGAATACGTTTCCAGAAAATCGTACAACGCTTCCTCATCCTGCACAAACAGCATATCCATAATCTGGAGCTGTATCTTTTCCGGCAGCGTTTCCAGCCGGATTCCGGTATTAATATACACCGTGGACTGATCTTGCAGATATACGATCACTTCATTATCTTTTACCGCCAGATAAAAGCTTTCACTCGGCTGCAGGTAGCGATAATCCATGCGGATCACCACTTTTTCCCGGGAAAATGAAAGTACCTCCAGTCCGACGAAGCCCCTCTCCACTTCCGAAAGCGGTGGATGTGCCGCATAAAGCTCCATGGATTCCAAAAATCTCTCTCTGTTCATTCCGATATATTTATGTGGCACCTTCCACGACGTTTCAACAGAAGTATTGCGCAAAACGTCCGTTTCCTTAAGCACATATTCCGTATCGGCACAGAGCGTATCCCCCGAACTTAAGACTTCCGCGCTCTCCGGCACTTCCTCTATATTGTTTCCGGGGCTTTCCGTCAAGACGTCCGGAAGCGCCTCCTGATGAAGTTGTCCTACATTTCCCGGATAAAAAAAGCGGATCCCCCAGACTCCCAGGAACACCCCGAGTCCTAAGAAAAAGACCGGAATCACAAAAAAGTAACTGATACGTTTTACAAATTTCATACTGCCTCACATCCAGACGTTAATGTTCACTCTTTGTATCAGTATCAGTTCTTTTTTAGAAAATATACATCCATATAACGGTTTTAAATCAGTCTGCACATTTTGCCGAAAGCTTTCATTATTTTCCCGTAAGGGACATAGGAAAGTTCCTGCTCTCTGAAGCAATGCAGGGCAAATAACAAAAACCAGTACAATACGACAGTGATCACAAGTTCCAGTAATACGGTCATCCCTGCCCCGAGATAAGGAAGCAATATCTTCTCCAGTCCAAAAGCAAGCAGACCGCAGGCAAGGCTGCTTCCGGCAGGAATCGCAAGCGCTCCGAGAAAGTCCAGGCGACTCTTTTTCTGAAGGGACGAAAAAATGCCAAGTGCAAGTGCTCCGGCTGCCGCGCCACATACCGTACCGATCACAAGTCCGTTTCCGGATCCTGAAAATACCAGATAACCTATCACAAACAGAAGATCCAGTATCCCATATCCCACCAGAATCAGTGGTGTGTTTCCCTGCTGTCTGAGTGTCTCCGTAAAATAAAACAGAAGTAATAACCACAACCCAAGAGACGAGCCGACAGTAAGCATTCCGGACAATGCCGCCTGTGAACCGGCATCGATTACCTGACTGATAGGAGCTGCCAACACAGCACCTGTCACTGCGATAAAAAATCCATGTACCAAAACGCCCTTACTGCCGGCTGCAAAAGCAGTTTTCGCATATTTTTCCTCTTTTTTCCGAAAATGGATGCCCATTTTGGCAATTCCGGACAGACTCCCGGCGTAAAAAAACGCCACCAAAAAGCACTGCAGTACAAAATACCGACCGATAAAAACCCCATAATTCTCTATGGAGCTGTAAATATCTTCCGCATTTTTCTGTACCAGGAACAAGCCTGCAGTAAGCGGAAGATATAACAGAAGCTGTCTTAAAATATCTCCGCCCATACCCAAAAGAAGTGTCCGGATCTGGGAGACAAAAGAATCGGTTCCTTTCCTTCCGTTTTCCGGTTCCTTCCGTCCGGACATGCTGCCACGGTAAATAATAAAGACAAACAGCAATAACAGCACTTCCGAAATCAGCATTCCCAGTGCGATGCCCATGGCGCCGTACATGGAAGTGAAATCGTCCTTTTTCAAAAGCAGACTCACCTTTTCCCCATAGGTTCTGAAAATCCCCGAAAACAGAATTCCGAATCCCAGGTAAAAGACCTGACGCAAAACGGCTGATACTGCGGAAGGCAGCTCAGAACCTTCGCTTTGAAAAGCACCCAGAATTGCAGACTGTATTCATCGAAACAGCAATATAGGGCTCAAAATCCATAGAATCATGCTGCCATATGGCACCCGGAAAACCTTCTCCAGAAGGATCCAGCCCACAAAGGCGCATAAAACGCTTCCCACAATTCCTTCCATAGCTTCAAACAGCATGCAATTTTTTCTAAGCCTTGCCGCATTCTGATACTGCCCTTTTGCATTCTTCCCACGGAGCATTCTGCCCATTCTGTCGGGAAGATTTTTACCGGTAAGGATCCAGAAAAGTTCGAAGATAAGCACTGCCGCAGCCAGATATCCGAGACCGTTGCTGCCGATACTTTTCCCGAAAATCCAAATAGTAAGACATGCCAGACAGTAAGAAAAATACTGAATTTGCTTTCTCTTTACTTCCACCTGATTCATGTAAATTACCCTTACGTGTATTCCACGCCCTTTTTAATCTCTTGTAATTCCAAGGGTTGAAAGAACCTGCTCCTGCTTCGTCTCCATGACCTTTGCTTCATCCTCTTCCATGTGATCGTATCCGCATAAATGCAGCATGCTGTGTGCTACGAGAAAAGCAAACTCTCTTTTCTCACTGTGTCCGTAACTTGCCGCCTGCTCTTTCACTTTATCCACGGAAATAATAATATCTCCCAGGATCAGTTCTCCCGTATCCGGATCAAAATAATCCGCTTCACGATTCTCGTCGATCTCAAAATCTCCCGGAGCTTCAAAGTCCAGATTGGGGAAAGAAAGCACATCCGTTTCACGGTCTATGTCACGGTATTGCTTGTTATAGGCATGAATACCGTCATTATCCGTCAGCAGAACATTTAACTGTATCTCATAAGGGCAGCCTTCGCTGTCAAGCACACCACCGGCCACCTGTTCTACCGTATCTTCTATGGGAAAATCCGGTTTCCAGTCTGCAACCTGTGTATCTGATTCAACGTAAAAAGTCATAATATAATTTTTCCTCCTTAAATATTTTCTGCATTCTGTTCCAATCACGCAAGGAGAGACTGCATTCACTGAAAATTCCCTTTTCCCGGATCTTTTCAAAAATCTTATCGATCACCTGGTCATAATCCGGTTTCTTTTGCGGCTCTTTTTCCAGCAATAATAAAATTGCGCTGACAATGGCATCGGAACAATACAATACCGCCGTCTCCGGTTTCTGATATTTTGCCGTTCCTTTGTATTCTTCCAGAATGCCTTTTACCCCTTCCGGGATACTCTGATCCGGGGACTGTCCGATCAGCTCCCAGCCCTTTTTATGATATAATCCGGCGCACTTCAAAGCATCCTGATCAAGTCCCAGCTTCGTTGCAATTCTTTCACAGAAATAAGCTGTATGTACACATAAAAAATACTCGGTACGATCCGTTTCCCGATAAGAAGAAAGTACCGGATTCTCTGTGTCATTCAATTCCAGATACCTGACTCTGTCCTTAAATACGACGGTTCCTGAAAATATCTTAAGGATTCCCAGCAAAAGAATCCCGGATAAGATCAGATTTGCTGCCGGAACGAGGAACTGTTCCGCACTTAAATGCTCATTGGCAAGCAATACAACATTCGCTGTCTCACACAGAAAAAGGCATAGTAATGACAAAAAAAGCGGAATCCCTATGGCAAACTCCTGCTCTAAATGTTGAAACAGGCAGGCTGCAAAAATACCGCTGATAAAATACATAAAAAACATGCCGACCGCTTGTCCCCACAGGGTAGCAATCATAAGCAGGACACTGGAAAAAACAATGCCCACCGGGAGATTACTAAACAGGGATAATACAACAAAAACGACCAGAAACGGCCAGCCTCCGGCAGGAAGGAATGCACATGCACGGGAAAAAATAAGACTGCCCCATACCGCGATCCAAAAACGGAAAAGATGCTCTCCGTTATCATAATCGAGCCTTGCATCCAACACTTCTCTGCGAAGGAAAAAACCGGCAACCGCAAGTCCGAATGCCGTCATAACCGCATCTCTCAGCGCATTTGTTGCAGACAGCTGTTTTGCCCAAAATCCGATGACGTATACCAACCCACTTCCGGCAAGCACTGTAAGGATTTCCGGAAGCAAAAAATTTACAAAGCTGTTTTTCCTTTCGTTCTTCCTATTCATCTGTTTCCTCGATCCGTGCGTTTTGCAACTTTCAGACTTCTCTTACTTCTTGCTTCATAATCATCATAAGCTTTTACGATTTTTTGTACCAGCGGATGTCTTACCACATCCTTGCTTGTCAGATTACAGAATGCAATATCATTAATATTCTTTAATACTCTCACTGCGACATCCAGTCCCGATTTTGCTCCCACCGGCAGATCCTTTTGCGAAGAGTCTCCGGTTACGATTACTTTGGAGCCGAAACCGATACGTGTCAGGAACATTTTCATCTGTGCCGGAGTCGTATTCTGTGCTTCATCCAGAATAATATAAGCGTTATCCAGCGTACGACCTCTCATATAAGCGAGCGGTGCCACTTCGATCAGACCTTTTTCCATATTTTTTGCAAAACTTTCCGCACCCATGATCTGATACAGTGCATCATATAACGGTCTTAAATACGGATCTACTTTGCTCTGCAGGTCACCGGGCAAAAATCCAAGCTTCTCCCCGGCTTCGATTGCCGGTCTGGTCAGAATGATCCGGCTCACCTCGTTGTTCTTAAATGCGGTGATTGCCATTGCCATCGCCAGATAGGTTTTACCGGTACCGGCAGGTCCGAGGCCGAATACGATCATATTATTACGGATTGCATCCACATAGGCCTTTTGTCCGAGCGTCTTCGGCTTGATCGGTTTCCCACTGATCGTATGACAGATACAGTCGGCATCCATTTCCATCAATTTATCTTCCTGATCTTCTTTGCCCATTTCGATTGCATAGTCAACACTCTGTTCTTCAATTTCATTGCCGCGATCGGATAATGCGGTCAGCTGTCTTAATACACTGGCGGCTTTGCCTGCGTTTTCCACTTCCCCGGTAATCACAATGCTGCCGTTACGATCCACAATGGTAACTTGAAAATCATGTTCCATTTTTTTGATATAAGCATCCTGCATCCCGAAGATCTTCTGCATCTGCTCCGTATCCATTTCCAGACTGATTGCTGTTTGGCTCATCTATGTCTTAATCCTCATTTCCGTCAATCGTTTCCACGCCTGCCGGTGTTTCTTCCTCTGTACAGGAATCCTCTGCAAGAATGCCCACGGCTTCTCTTACCGTCAGTTCTCCCCGCACCTTCCAGCCGGCGCGCCTTGTTTCTATTTTAACATCTTTCGAGATTATTTGTACCCCTTTTTCGTCTAAACTTTCAAGAAAATCCAAGATTTTTTTCTCTAAGATCTCTTTTGCTTCGTCTGCCGTATATTGATATTCTGTTTTTTGATATTCTCTGTACGTGATTTTGCCAATAGTGCACGGCAGATGAAAATATTCCAGTGGCTTCACGGCATAAGTATATAACATACTGTCATACTGCAGATACGGCACTTTTTTCTTCTGTTTCCATTCTTTCTGCCACAAACGTACAAAATAACTGTTTTTCTCTCTCCCCGTATAATTCTTTTTCACATAATCTGCCGGAAGATATATTTGAAAGGTTCCTGAATGTTCCAATACAATATCCGCGTCCGCTGTCACCCGGTGATATGTTCTCACGCTTCCGTCTTCCTCATAAACAGGGATTTTCCCTGCTACCAGAACATCTCCTTTTTTTACTTCTGCACCGACAGAGGTCTGCGGTACCCCGGTTCTGACAATCATACCCGTAACAACACCGTCATATTCCGCCACCAGATTTTTCGCAGTTCCCTGTTCGGAAGAATCCTCATTTTCCGTTTGTCCGGTCGCATAGCCGGTATCGTTTTCTTTTAAAGCAATCATCAGTCTGGTTCCGTCCAGCCTGCCCGATGTCCATGTAATCTGGGGGAAGCTGCGCCTGATCTGCTTTTCGAGTTCTCCGATCTGCAGATCATGTTTTGGCATGCCGGGCTGTATGCCCTCTGCCTCGAGAAATTGAAAAAAAACGTCATCTGTCACCCGGCAATTGCCGGTGACCTGAATATCCCATACAAACAGAGAGGATACCCACCAGAAGAGCAGCGCCAGACACAGTCCTCCCAGGAAAGCCTTTCTCCTTACCATTTCCGGCACCAAAAAGGGTAGTCCATATCTTTCTGATATGACTACCCTCACTTTTGTCTTTCTTGCAATCGGCCGGAGCAGCCAGAAAGCTTTCAGACTGACGCACATCGTATATCTCTCTTCCTTTTTTTCAATATTCCATAAAAGGATTCCTTTATTACTGCATAAATTAATAAATCTCTGTGGTGCAAAGCCCCATACCCGGATTTTTACATAACCGCGAATCCATTTGACCCATTCCGTCATTTTCCATCGATCCCCCATTGCTTCACAGATAGCGCAGCATATTAATATTGCCGCTGATTTTCATGTCTTCATTGGTATAATAATCAATGGAAAGTCTGTTTCCTTCCAGACAGACCTGACAGGTCTTTGCCTGCAACAGGATCCGTTCTCCCGTATATTCGAGAATGCCTCTGTAATTTTCGATCCATGCCTCTGAACTGCCCGTCAGTGTCACGCGAAGTGCCCCCATGCATACATCCTTTGGCAATTCCAGGGCAGTAATCAATTTTTCTTTCCGGTGATGTGCTCTTCTCATTTTCATAGTTAACTATATGAAAAGCACTGCTTTAATATGTCACTCTACGATGCCCTTGATCAAAGGCTCCGCATCCGGCTTTTCTGCCGAAATCCGATAGGCGTTTCGGAATTTTTCTATTGCAGCTTCCAGACGTTTTTCCTCATTGGCGTGCAGGTATCCCAACACCTCACCGGCCTTTACATAGTCACCCTTCTTCTTTTCCAGTACAATACCGACTGACAGATCAATACTGCTTTCCTTGGTCTCTCTGCCACCGCCTAAAAGTAAGGAACAGATTCCAATGTCTTCACAGGCGATCTGCGCTATATAGCCGTCCGTATCTGCACAGACAGGTACGACCATAGATGCAGCCGGCAGGATTTCCGGATGGCTGACTGCTTTTGCATCACCGCCCTGTGCTTCCACAAATTGAGCCAGCTTTTTCAGTGCACTTTGATCCGCTATGGCACGGGCAAGCATTTCTCTGGCCTGTTCCACGGTCTCCGCCTTGCCCCCTGCGAGTAACATCTGACTGCCAAGTACCATAACAAGCTCGCGGAAATCCTCCGGGCCTTCACCGTTTAAGGTAGCAATTGCTTCCTTTACTTCCAGTGCATTGCCCACGGCACGTCCCAGTGGCTGATCCATATCAGAGATAACAGCAATGGTTTTTCGTCCGGCATTTTTGCCGATTTTTACCATCTCTTCCGCCAGCGCAAAAGCATCTTCTTCTCGTTTCATGAAGGCGCCGCTTCCTGTCTTGACATCAAGTACGATGGCATCCGCGCCAGCCGCCAGTTTTTTGCTCATAATGGAGCTGGCGATCAGAGACATATTGTCTACAGTTGCCGTCACATCACGCAGTGCATACAGCTTCTTATCCGCCGGTGCCAGATCTGACGTCTGTCCCATAATAGCAATTCCGATATCATTTACGTTCCGGATAAACTGTTCTTTGGTAAGGGATGTGGTAAATCCCGGAAAGCTTTCCAGTTTGTCAATCGTTCCACCGGTATGTCCCAGTCCTCTGCCGCTCATCTTAGCGACAGGAATTCCGCATGCGGCAACCATGGGGGTCAGCGCCAGAGAAGTCTTGTCCCCTACGCCGCCGGTACTGTGTTTATCCACTTTACAGCCATGAATCTCTGACAGATCCAGCATATCTCCGCTGTGAGCCATTGCCATCGTCAGTTCGTACGTCTCCGCCTCTGTCATCTTCTGAAAATAAATTGCCATCATCAAAGCAGAAACTTGATAATCAGGAATTTCACCATGCGTATATCCTTCGATAAAATAGCGGATCTCTTCCTTGGAAAGTGCTCCTCCATTTCTCTTTTTCATGATAATGTCATACATTCTCATAGACACCCCTCCTATCAACAGTCGTAAACGAATCAGGATTTTCTTTTCCTCTCTACCCCGACTTTTTTACAAATATCACTGATACAGCATTTTTCGCAATACGGATGTGTCCTTGCCGTACAGATCTCTCTTCCGTGATACACCAGTCTGTGGCAGAAATCACTACCTTCTTCGGCAGGTATGATCTTCCACAGTTCTTTTTCCACTTTGCCCGGCTCTTTGATTCCATCCACGAGTCCCATGCGGTTCACCAGGCGGATACAATGGGTATCCGTGACGATTGCAGGCTTTCCGAAGACATCTCCCATCACCAGATTGGCACTTTTTCTGCCGACACCGGGCAGGGACAACAGTTCGTCAAAATCTTCCGGCACTTTCCCGTGATACTTATCCCTCAGTATTTTCATACAGGCACTGATATCTCTTGCTTTACTATGTCCGAGTCCGCAAGGCTTTACGATTGCCTCGATTTCTTCCACAGGTGCATCTGCCAGTGCATCGACATCCGGAAATTTCTCATACAGCTTTTCTACTACAACATTCACTCTGGCATCTGTACACTGTGCCGCCAGCCTGACACTGACCAACAGTTTCCATGCCTGATCGTAGTCCAGTGTACATCCGGCATCCGGGTATTCTTTTTTCAGTCGTTCGATAATTTCTAAAGCTCGTTGTTTCTTTGTCATATATTTCACTTATGATAAGGCTCATTCTGAATGATCCTGAATGCACGGTAGATCTGTTCACACAGAATCACTCTCATCAACTGGTGGGGAAATGTCATCTTAGAAAAGCTGAGTGCCAGATCCGACCCTTTGCAGACATCCGGATGCAGCCCCAGGGAACCGCCGATGACAAAACAGATATGACTCTTTCCTCTCACAGAACAATCTTCGATCCATGAGGCCAGTTCTTCGGAAGAGTACATTTTCCCTGTGATCTCCAAAGTAACGATAAAAGCATCCAGTGGCAATTTCGCCAGAATACGGCTGCCTTCTTTTTCACGGATCTGATCCTCCTGTGCCGTACCAGCGCCGTCCGGAGTCATCTCATCCGCGACTTCAATGATCTGCAGCTTTGTATAACGCCCCAGTCGTTTGCTGTATTCGTCTATGGCATCCCGGAAAAACTTTTCCTTAATTTTTCCCACACATACAATGGTTATTTTCATCATGATTCCGGCTCTCCGTCATCCGGGAAAATCTGCTCATATATTTTCGTATCGATCAGATTTTCCAGCATCTGCTGGTCCAGATTCATAAACTGATGATTCATCCGGCTGCGGATGACATCGAAACGTTTATAATACAATGCTTCCGCCGGTGTATCCGATGCATTTTCTATTTCTGCATCAATTTTCTCTGCAGTCAGATTCTCTTCACTCCAGGAAAGCAGGGTACCCACCAAAGAATTCTCGGACTCTGCCTTTTTCTCGAAGATTTTGGCATTTCGCATGGATACGACACCCATAACGATAAACAGAATAAATACCGCACTCATGACTCCGTAAAACATATAAGGATTTCCAATGTTAAGCGGCAATACCTCCGTCATTCCGAGAATCATGACAGCCATTCCGAGAATACCTACAACCAGCAGAACCCATGCGGAAGATCTGTTTTCTTCTGCCTTCGCACCGCTGTTAATATAGGTCAGCCCACCTTGTGAGGAAACAGACTTAAGAAGATTACCGTCTGCCACATGTTCTGCCTTATGATCGGTCTCTGCATCGGTATCATCTCCGGGCATAAGAAATTCATCCACGGCTGCTTCTTCCTCGGCAGCGTTCTCCTTGCGGTTCTTCTCCTGCTGTTCTAAGAATACTCTTGCTATGGTCTTGGCCTGTTTTTCATCCTTTGCATCTACAAAAAGCTCATAAACCTGTTCTGTTTCGTCAAAGCTGATCCGGCTCTTCTGTATGCCGTTATATGTAAGGAAATCCTTCAGTTTCTTCATCTCGTCCTGTTCTCCGAACAGCACGGATGTCCAATCCGCCAGTTCTTCCTCACTTACCAGAGTCTCTCCGCAGTCGGGACATATCGTAATTCCCTCCCGATATTCGTTTTTACATTTCGGACACCATGCCATATGCCAACACCATCCTTAATACTCGTAATCCAGGCAGGCTCTTTGACCTGCCACGGATCCAATATATTCTTTTGCTGCCAGATGATCCGGATGCACCTGATATGCAGCCAGCGCCTCTGTGTTTGTAAATTCAGAGATCAATGCTACGTCACGGTTACTGCTCTCCAGTTCATTAATAATCACTTCCACCTTCACTGCGCCCGGAACCTTGTCTTTAATAGGCTCCAAAAGTGCCTTGATCTTCTCGGCGGCTGCTCTCTTCTCCTGAGAGGTCAAATTACCTTCCAGGCTCCACATAACAATATGTCTTACCATGCGTTTTCTCCATTTCCCCCTGCAATATTGCCGGGACAAGAGGTATTATTTTGCACTCAGATACTCGTCAATACCCTTGGCAGCAGCCTTACCTGCTCCCATAGCCAGAATAACGGTAGCAGCTCCGGTTACCGCATCTCCTCCGGCATAGACACCTTCCTTCGTAGTCTTGCCGTTGTTCTCATCCGCAATGATGCACTTCCACTTATTGGTATCCAGTCCCTTTGTCGTAGAAGAGATCAGAGGATTCGGGGAAGTACCCAGTGACATGATCACGGTATCCAGATCCATTACGAATTCGGAACCAGGTACTTCTACGGGACGGCGTCTGCCGCTCTCATCCGGCTCGCCCAGTTCCATGCGGATGCATTTCATACCGGTTACCCAGCCCTTATCATCAGACAGAATCTCTACCGGATTGGTCAGCAGATCAAAGATAATGCCTTCCTCTTTTGCATGATGTACTTCTTCCACTCTGGCAGGAAGCTCTTCCTCGCTTCTGCGGTATACAATGTGTACCTCAGCACCCAGACGAAGTGCGGTTCTCGCAGCATCCATCGCTACGTTTCCGCCGCCGACCACGGCTACCTTTTTACCATGCATGATAGGCGTTCTGGACTCGGGATCAAATGCCTTCATCAAGTTGCTTCTGGTCAGATACTCATTGGCGGAGAATACACCGTTGGCGTTCTCTCCGGGGATACCCATGAACTTCGGAAGCCCTGCACCGGAGCCGATAAATACCGCCTGGAAGCCTTCTTCGTCCATCAACTGGTCGATGGTCACGGATTTGCCGACTACCACATTGGTCTCAATATGCACACCGAGAGATTTCACGTTTTCGATCTCTTTTGCCACAACAGCACTCTTGGGAAGACGGAACTCGGGGATACCGTATACCAGTACGCCGCCTGCCTCATGCAGCGCCTCGAAAATGGTAACATCATAACCAAGCTTTGCCAGATCTCCGGCACAGGTAAGACCTGCGGGGCCGGAACCGATCACAGCTACTTTTTTACCATTCTTCTGTGCCGTGGGAGTGGGCTTGATGCCGTTCTCTCTTGCCCAGTCTGCCACGAAACGCTCCAGCTTACCGATGGAAATAGGATCTCCCTTGAAACCGCGGATACATTTGCCTTCGCACTGGCTCTCCTGAGGACATACGCGTCCGCAGACAGCGGGAAGTGCGCTGGACTCGCTGATGATGCGATAAGCTTCTTCGATATTACCGTTCTTTACCTGCTCAATAAACTGCGGAATCTGGATAGATACGGGGCATCCTTTTACGCACTGCGCATTTTTACAGTTAATGCAGCGGCAGGCTTCCTCCATTGCTTCTTCTTTGTTATATCCGAGACATACTTCTTTAAAATTCGTAGCACGTTCCTTTGCATCCTGTTCTCTGACAGGAACTCTCTTTAATACATCCATTCTATTTAACCATGCCTTTCTGATTTATCGTGTTCGAGCTCTTACCGTGAGACTACTGACAGTTACCGCAGCCGCCGTGATGGGTCTCTCCCTCTTCCAGGGCAAGCATTGCACGACCTTCTGCCGTCTTATAAATCTGCTGACGTCTCATTGCCTCATCAAAGTTGACTTCATGTCCGTCGAACTCCGGTCCGTCCACACAGGCAAACTTTACTTTTCCGCCAACAGTTACACGACATGCACCACACATTCCCGTTCCGTCTACCATGATCGGATTCAGGCTGACAATGGTGGGAATCTCCAGTTCTTTGGTCAGGAGACATACAAATTTCATCATGATCATAGGTCCGATTGCTACACACAAATCGTACTTCTTCCCCTCTGCTACCAGGTCCTTGATGGTCTGGGTTACCATGCCGCTTCGACCGTAGGATCCGTCATCTGTTGTCACATACAGATTTCCTGCCACTGCTTCCATTTCCTTCTCCAGGATCAACAGATCCTTCGTCTTGCTTCCCACGATAACATCCGCAGCGATTCCGTGTTCATGCAGCCATTTTACCTGAGGATATACCGGAGCGGCACCGACACCGCCGGCTACGAAAAGAATCTTTTTCGCTTTTACCTCATCAAGCGGCTGTTCCACCAGTTCGGAAGGGCATCCTAAAGGTCCTACAAAATCATGGAAATATTCTCCCTCTTCTAACTGTGCCATCAGCTTGGTACCGGCACCGACTGTCTGGAACACGATGGTAATGGTTCCCTTCTCTCTGTTGTAATCACAGATCGTCAGGGGAATACGTTCGCCTTCACTGTCCATTCTTACGATGACAAACTGACCGGGTTCACAGGTCTTTGCCACTCTGTTTGCTTCTACCTCCATCAGATAGATGTTGGTTGTCAGCTCTTGCTTTTTTACGATTTTATACATTTCTCTTTTCCGTCCCTTCTGTTAGGATTATATCTAAACAGCCACCAGTGTATAACGGCGACTGCTTTCGTCAAGCTGCAATTTATACAATTCCTGCGTATAGGCATTTACCGCAAACAGATTTCCTGTTCTGGTAAGCGTTCCGTCTTCCCCTCTGTAAATCTCGGCAATAACATAAAAATCATCGATTTTGTTAATATTGGTCACGTATTGGTACTGGTAGAGATACGCCGCCTGGGAATCGTCAAAGCTACCGGATGCCTCCAGTATTTTTCCGCTTTGAATTGCGTAGTCCACGACCTTTTGCACTGCTTCCTCCGGCGGAAACTGCGTGTGCATGACCAGATTATAGTTTTTTTCTACAATCTCACTTTTTCTGCCGTCTGCAATACGGATAAACCGAAATACCGATTTCCCAAGGGGCATCGGAATCGGTCCTGTATATACTGTGGAATTCTGCGTAGGATCCGAACCGTCCGTCGTATAATATACATCTTCCCCGTCAGATACTTCGATATTAATCGGGAATTCATAGTCTCCGCTTACCGCTGTTACATCAGGTGCGCTTAATTCCTCTATCTCTATGTGATAGTTTTTCGTAACTACTTTGCTGTAAATATTATTTTCATTGACATATACCGCTTTGACACAATAATCGCCGTTTTCCAGCAAAATCGGTGCCGTATACAGGGAACTGTTTTCTCCCGGTTCACTGCCATCCATGGTGTAAAAAATCTTACCACTTCCAAAAGTCGTCAGTTTTAACGGCTGGATACTGGTATAATATCCTTCCTGCAGACTGAATTCCGGTTCCATCGCCATATAGCTCTGATACTTACTCATAATATTTACATTACCGCAATTCTGCAGAAGGTCATTGATCGTCTTATAATCTTCCCTTGCTGCATAAATAGCAATTAATTTTCCGTAAGCACTTTCCAGCTGTTCGGTCGTTGCCGCTGCATCCGAGACAATCTCATGAAGCAGATATTCATACTCCATTTTGTTGTTCTTTTGGAAATAAATATCCGCAAGTTCAAATTTTAAATTGATATTCTCCGGATCTATTTCCAAAGCCCTCTGGTAGCAAGTGATTGCCTGATTATATTCTTCTGTTTTCACATATTCTCTGGCACACTTCGTCTGGTATTGTGCAGAATGATAATGAGAATAGGAAATGCCGACACCGGTGACGACAATCGCAACAACGACAAGTACAATCGCAAGTACAACAAACTTCCAGCGAAACGGATGTTTTCCCACAGAATCTCCAAAAAGATCATCCCAGTCCTGCACTTCAGCAGTCTCCTGCATGGTATCTTCTGCATCCGTTTCCGAAGTTGCCGGTGTCATCTCTTTGGCAATGTCATTCAGTGTCTGTTCTATATTGTATTCAATTTCCGGTTCAAAATCAGGGACAATGTGAATATCCTCACCGCAATGTTCACAATAAAGTGTCCCTTCTTTCATTTCCGCGCCACAATTCGGACACTTCATATATTATCCTTTCGCCGCCTGCAAAGAAACCGATTCCAGACAGTTGTTCATCAACATGGCAATCGTCATCGGTCCTACACCGCCGGGTACCGGAGTGATCGCACTGCACACAGGTTCTACACTTTCAAAATCAACATCACCGCATAATTTATTCTGCTCATTGCGATGAATTCCGACATCAATGACAACAGCACCTTCTTTCACGTAGTCTGCCGTGATCATCTTAGGTTTTCCTACGGCAACCACCAGAATATCCGCTCTTTTCGTTACTTTTTTCAGATCCCCGGTACGGCTGTGCGCCACTGTCACCGTTCCGTTTTCGCGAAGCAATAACAGAGCCATCGGTTTGCCGACTATATTGCTGCGGCCTACCACTACACATTCCTTACCGGCGATTTCAATCCCGGATCTCTTCAGAAGCTGGATCACTCCTGCAGGCGTGCAGGAGACAAATCCGGGTTTGCCGATGCAAAGTGCGCCGACATTCTGCGGATGAAATCCGTCCACATCCTTAAACGGAGAGATTTCGTCGAGAACCTTCTCCTCATCAATATGTTTGGGTAATGGCAGCTGCACCAGAATACCGTTCACATCTGCTCTTTCATTCAACTCACGAATCAGATCCAGTAATTTTTCTTCGGTAGTCTCTTCCGGAAGTTCATAAGCCAAAGAACGGATTCCCACATATTCGCAAGCCTTCTTCTTATTACGCACATACACACTGGATGCCGGGTCTGCACCCACCTGAATAACCGCGAGGGTCACTTCACATCCCTGTTCTTTTAATTTTGCAACCTTTTCTTTGATTTCTTCTTTGATTTGCGTGGAAATTGCCTTTCCGTCGATCAACTGTGCCATGTGACACTTTTCCTCCTTATCAGAACAATCCTACGATTTTTCCGGTATCATCTACATCAATGTTATAAGCGGCAGGTGCTTTCGGTAATCCTGGCATCGTCATAACAGCACCGGTCAGAACTACAACAAAACCGGCTCCGGCAGATACATAGACCTCTCTGACGTTCAATTCAAATCCGGAAGGTCTTCCGAGTAATGTCGGATCATCCGACAAAGAGTACTGATTCTTTGCCATACATACAGGAAGGCTTCCAAATCCGAGTTCAGTCAGTCTCTTTAACTGTTTCACGGCCGCAGGTGCAAAATTGACGCTGTCCGCACCGTAGATTTCCTGTGCAATCTTCGTAATCTTCTCTTTCAGGGAAAGCTCATCTTCATAAAGAACATGGAAGTTGTTTTCTTTTTCTTCGATTGCCTTTAATACTTTTTCAGCCAGAGCAATGCCGCCTTCGCCGCCCTTCTCCCATACTTCGGAGAGGGCAAATTCACAGCCTCGTGACTCGCAGAACTCCTTTACAAAAGCAGTCTCTGCGGCACTGTCTGTAATAAAGGAGTTCAATGTAACCACTACAGGCACACCGTATTTCTGCAAGTTTTCTATATGCTTTTCCAGATTCACAATACCTTTTTGCAAAGCTTCAAGATTCTCGGCACCCAGATCAGCTTTTGCCACGCCGCCATTGTATTTCAATGCACGGATCGTTGCCACCAGTACGACCGCATCCGGTGTCAGACCGGCTTTGCGGCACTTGATGTCGAAGAATTTTTCAGCGCCCAGATCGGCACCGAAACCTGCCTCGGTAATACAGTAATCAGCCATCTTCATCGCAGCCTTTGTTGCTCTGACAGAGTTACAGCCATGTGCAATATTGGCAAACGGTCCGCCATGTACCAGTGCCGGGGTATGCTCCAGTGTCTGGATCAGATTCGGCTTGATTGCATCTTTTAACAGGGCTGCCATAGCACCCACTGCTTTCAGCTGTCCTGCCGTCACCGGCTCGCCCTGATAATTATAAGCTACAACGATCTTGGACAGACGATTCTTCAAGTCCTTCATGTCATCTGCCAGACACAGGATTGCCATAATTTCACTTGCTACTGTGATCACAAAATGATCCTCTCTGACAAAACCGTCCGTTTTGTTACCAAGCCCCACTACGATATTGCGTAATACTCTGTCGTTCATATCTTCACAACGTTTCCAGACAATCTGTCTGGTATCAATCCCCAGTTCGTTTCCCTGCTGGATATGATTGTCAAGTAATGCCGCCAGTAAATTATTTGCAGAGGTAATTGCATGAAAATCACCCGTAAAATGCAGATTCAGTTCTTCCATCGGTACCACCTGGGCATAACCGCCGCCGGCTGCACCACCCTTGATACCAAAACAAGGACCCAGAGAGGGCTCTCTTAAAGCAATCACTGCCTTTTTTCCCATTCTTCCGAAGGCTTCACCCAAGCCCACCGTTGTCGTGGTCTTGCCTTCTCCCGCAGGAGTGGGATTGATCGCCGTAACCAGAATCAGTTTCCCGTTGGGACGGTCTGCGATTTTCGTTAGAAATTCTTCGGAAAGTTTCGCCTTATATTTTCCGTAAAGTTCCAGGTCATCGGCTTCCATTCCGATACTTGCAGCCACTTCTGTGATGGGGTCCATTACCGCTTCCTGTGCAATTTCAATATCTGTTTTCATGTATTTTCCCTCCGTTTATTCAGACAGTTAAAACATCAGATTTCCTCTAGTAACTGTTCAAACTGTTCCATACTCATAAGTACTTTTCTGGGCTTGGTTCCTTCTTCTTCCCCGACTACACCATATTCACACAGTTGATCCATGATTCTGGCCGCACGGTTGAAGCCAATCTTCAGAACACGCTGCAGCATGCCAATGGATGCTTTGTCCTTGTCAATGATAAAACGTGCTGCCTCTTCAAAATATTCGTCTCTGTCATTTCCACCGCCGGAGCCGCTTCCGGAAGAAGCGCCGGAAGAACCGATATTTTTGATCTTCTCCTCGATATCTTCCGCATAGGTATTCCCTAATGTCTGATTTTTCAGGAAATCCACGACATCCGATACTTCCTTATCGGATACAAAGGCTCCCTGTACACGCGCCGGTTTGGAATAGCCCTGGGGATAAAACAGCATATCACCTTTTCCCAGCAGTTTCTCTGCGCCGTTCATATCCAGAATGGTTCGGGAATCGACACCACTGGACACGGAAAAAGCCACACGGCTCGGCATATTTGCCTTGATCAGGCCGGTAATGACGTCGACACTGGGGCGCTGCGTCGCAATGATCAGATGAATGCCTGCTGCTCTGGCAAGCTGTGCCAGACGGCAGATGGATTCTTCCACTTCCCCGGGACATACCATCATCAGATCCGCAAGCTCATCTACAATAATAACGATCTGCGGCATCTTCTTCGGAGGGGTCTCGCCTTCCGGTACAGATAGGGTCTCTATCTTTTTATTGTATCCCTTCAGATCACGGACATTATAATCCGCAAACTTCCGGTAACGGTCTTCCATCTCGCTGACACCCCAGTGCAGTGCTGCGGAAGCTTTTTTCGGATCGGTCACAACCGGAATCAACAGATGAGGAATGCCGTTATATACGCTCAATTCTACCACCTTGGGATCGACCATGATCAGTTTGACATCATCCGGATGCGCCTTATACAAAATACTCATAATCAGCGTATTGATACATACAGATTTACCGGAACCTGTCGCTCCGGCGATCAGCATATGCGGCATTTTTGCGATATCCGCCACAACGGTTTTGCCGGCGATGTCCTTACCGACCGCAAACGCAATATTGGAAGGAAACTCCTGAAATTCTTTGCTCTCCAGCAGATCCCGTAACGCTACCGTCATGTTTTCTTTGTTTGGTACTTCGATACCAATGGCTGCCTTACCGGGAATCGGTGCTTCAATACGGATATCCGTTGCTGCCAGATTCAGTTTGATATCATCTGCCAGTCCTACGATCTTAGATACTTTTACACCCTGCTCCGGCTGCAGCTCATACCGTGTAACACTCGGACCCTGACTGATGTCGGTGATCGTTACTTTCACACCGAAGGTATGTAACGTCTGTTGTAATCGCATTGCTGTCTCTTTTAATTCTCTGGAGGTATCTCCGGTAGCAGCTTTTCCCTTCTGCAGCAGATTTAAAGGCGGAATATGATACTCCGCAGGCGGCTGTTTCTGTGCCTTGGCAATATCCTTATGTATCTGCTCTTCTGCAAGAGAATTTCCCTTGGGCGGTTCCGGCGCTGTGATCTTCGGTCTTACACGTTCCGGTGTCACTTCAGGAACACTGTTTACGGGCGGTTCCGGAATATCTTCTTTGTGAATGCGGATTGCTTCTGCCTGTGGGGTCAGAAGTGCTGCTTCTTCCTGCCAGGACTCTCTACGTTCGAACTTGTTCTTAAACGTCGCAGCAGGAGTTACCTCCTCGACCGGGATGTCTTCGCAGGCTGTATTCTCCGCTGCCTCCTGCATCGTCACCTGATGGACTCCCGTTACTCTGATGCGGTCAAAATCACTGGAGGTAACTTTCGTCTCTTCTACAGAAGGAACCTCCTGTGCATTCTCATCATATACGATTTCATGTATATCTTCGCGGCGTCCCTTGTTCTGGATCTCCTGCTTTTTCAAAGAGGTATCCATCATGACACCGGTAACCTTTTTTTCTCTTCTGGGAACAGCATTTAATATCTGCTCGTTTTCTTTTTCTTCTGCGCGCAGTCTCCGCTCTTCCTCACGGATACGTCTTTCCTCTTCTCTGATCCGACGTGCTTCTTCCCGCGCTGAATTGCGTTCTTCCTGTTCCTGTCTGCGGATTTCAGCGTTTTCACGACGTCTGACTGCGTCTTCTCTGGATAATTCACGAATACGGTCTCCGCTGTTTCGCATACTGTCAAGGAACGATCTCTCTGTCAGAAGGATCAGGCTGATCACAGAACACAGTAAAACAACCAGAACCGTTCCCACAGTCTCCAGATAATGCAAAAACATATAATTCAGACTTCCTGCCAGAATACCGCCGCCGCGTTTTCCTGTGCTGCAAGTGGAATATAGTAGTTTGATATCATACTTTTCCATTCCGCCTGCCGTACCGGCAATCAGATCGCACACCACGCCAATCATGAGAAACAGTACGATACCGGCAATCATTTTGCGGAGTGCCGTAGGATTCCCCTCATTGGCAAACCAGAATGCCACTGCCAAAAACAAAACTACCGGTGCAATATAAGCCGTAAATCCAAAAATGCCGAATAAGACCCCACTGATTGCATTGCCAACCGGGCCAATGATGCCGAAATTGCAGCAAAATAATAACAGCATTGCCACAAAGAGTACGATCAGTCCAATCTCATGGAGCAATTCGCTGTCTTGTGCAGACTGTTGTGTGGTCTGTCTGCTTCTTGTACGGCTGCCCGTGGTACTCTTTCTTGTCCTATTGGAAGATGATGTTCTTTTGCCTGATGAAGATGCCATTTCATCATACCTCTAACTTCATAATACTATATTGCTGTTTCGTTTATGTTTCATAAAACCGATCAGAATTTTTCGAAACAGAATCTTTCCGAAAGGATACGATCGGCTCTATCAGTCGTTACAAACAGTCAATAATTAGAAGTATATCATTTTTCTACTGCCTTGTCATCTTTTTTTCTATTGCGTTCTGATTGTACGCTTTCTTGTGTTCTATCATCTCACGGAGTTTACCGATTGCCCGGTCAATCCCACCCACTTCATCGATAATCCCCTGGTTTACAGCCTCTTCTCCCACCAGAATACTCCCCACATCCTTCGTAAGGAATCCGGTCTCCATCATCAGTTCCTCCAGATTTTTCCGACTGATTTTACAATGTTTGCATACGAATCCTGTAATCCGGTCCTGTATCAGTTTAAAATACTCAAACGTCTGCGGTACCCCGATTACCATGCCATTCATCCGCACCGGATGAATCACCATCGTCCCCGTCGGTACGATAAAAGAATATTTACAGCTTACGGCAATCGGTACGCCAATCGAATGACTGCCGCCGAGCACCAAAGAAACCGTCGGCTTGCTCAGCGAGGCAAGCATTTCCGCAATGGCAAGACCTGCCTCCACGTCTCCGCCCATGGTATTGAGCAATACCAGTACCCCGTCGATATCTTTACTGTCTTCAATGGCTGCCAATTGTGGCAGGATGTGTTCGTATTTTGTGGTTTTGGAACTTCCGGACAGATTTTCATGTCCCTCAATTTCCCCGATAATTGTCAGTAAATGAATTTTCTTCCCTGCTTTTTCCGATAGCGTCAGCTGTCCGGTCTCTTCGATCCTTTGATCTCTGTGTTCTTCCGCATCGGTTTTTGACATCTGGTTGTTGCGAGAGACATTTTCCTGGTTCTGCATAGTTTCATCCTTTCCTGTTTTCCTTACTGATATGATGTTACAAGTAAGATTCGTATCGTTACGATGAAATCTTTTTTTCAAAATAATTCTGTTTTTATGGCATTTCGCTTTTACGTAACGAAAAAGACGACACCTTCTTACATCCGGTATCGTCTTTTAGTATCTCCCGATTTTCTATTTTTAATTGTCTTTAATGATCAAAGTCATCATCATCCGCTACCGGGTAATCAAAATCTCCCGCTTCGTCCGTCAGCTTATAATTCAATACTTTCGGCACATGTTTTTTCGGTACGGGCAAAGGATTTTCTATCAATTGTACAGTGGCAGGCTTCTGTAAAGCGGTATCCTGCTCTGCTTCTGTATCCGCTTCCGGATCCGGTTCGGGGAATTCTTCTGTTTCCAGATCCTGTATTTTTAATTTACGTTTAGAAGCTTTCCCCATATTTTCATCCGGCTTCCCTGCCGCCGGTAATGCTTCTGCTTCTGATACTGCTTCGAGTGGTGTATAAGGCAATACCGACTGTATTCCGGCACCTGCCAAAATTGCCACAAGTAAGTATAATAAGGACAATCCTCTCATATCCTCAGTCGTCATTCCATAGCAGATTAACACCGCCAGGCAGATAGTAATCCCAAGCCACGCCGACTGTCTCTCCAGTTTTTTCCGGCACCAATATCCGAACACACCGATGCCTAAAAGTGCGACTACCGCAATCTGCGCATTGTTGCCCTGTCCATAGGTGACCGGCCAGGAAAATGCCTTCGGTGCATAGACTTTCCACCATGCCATCAGCACATTTTCCATTTGTTTTCCGCTCCCCAAGGCATCCAGTGCAATACAAAGGAAGAATCCGACCACGGTTCCGATCAGTCCAAGCGTTCCGGCTCCGATTCTGCGTAAAAATCCGACAGCTTCCACCGTTTCCAACGCAACCACAGAAAACAAAAGAAACAGTAATAAGAATCCTGTAAAATCGAGATACCCAAGCACACCAAGGATGACCCCACTGCCAAAAAATCCGATCACCGGGCGTATCCCCGGTTTCTTACCGTTTTGTTGAAACTGCTCCAGTGCACCTGTGACCATGCACAGTCCCATCACCCATAACAGCAGATATAACGTTTCCGGTCCCAGAACTACTGTCGGATAGAAAAGCGGACACAGCATCCAATATCCGGTCGCAATCATTGTCGCCGGAATTCCGCTTAATTTCCGAACAGAAAAATAGATAAAGATTCCGGCAAACACCTGCAACACCGCCTGTAAAGTCAGGGCAACGGTCATTTTATTCCCTAAGAGCAGTAACAGTCCGTGCAAGACCTGCAGATAAAAATATACCGCACCGTGTACTACCTGCGGAATCTGTGTTGTCTCTGTGATTTTTACGGTTTCAAACCAGACATTGCTCCCTGCACCTGCGGCATCATATAACAGTATCTCTCTGACACGTAGCACGATACCTGCAGCGAACAAGATTACCGCAAGTAAACTTTCAACGATCAGTTTTCTCTGGCTTGTGTCCTTGTTCTCTCCGCTCCCTGTTTTTTCAAACAGTCTATGTAACAGAAAAACAACCAGCCCTGTCACTGCAAGCCATACACCTGCAATAACAAGGCCGATCAGGCGGGATCCGCCGGAAGGCAGGATCAGGCTCATTGCCGTTCCCACCATTCCGGTTCCCACTATAATTGCATAAAAGGACCACAGTACAACACTTAAAACACCTTTTTTTAGATTCATTATTTCAGTACCTTTTCAATGTTATATCTGGGACGATGTTTTACTTCAATATAAATCTTACCGATATACTGACCTACCAGTCCGATTGCCATCAGCTGAATACCGCCTAAGAACCAGATTGACAGGATCAGGGAGGTCCATCCCGGTACCACATGTCCGGTACAATAAGAAATCAATGCATAAAGAGCAGCCAGTACACTCAGTAATACAATAATCATACCGGCACCCAGGATCATGCTGATTGGTTTCACACTGAAGGAAGAAATACCGTTAAATGCCAGTGCCAGCATTTTCTTCAGCGGATACTTGGACTCTCCTGCGACTCTTTCCTTACGGTCATAGTATACACAATCCGTCTGGTATCCGATCAAAGGCATCATACCTCTTAAGAACAGGTTCGTCTCCTGATACTTAGAAAACTGTTCTACGGCACGCTTGGACATCAGTCGGAAATCCGCATGGTTATAAACAGTCTTCACACCCATCATTTCCATGACTTTATAGAAGCCCTGTGCGGTGGTACGTTTAAAGAACGTATCCGTCTTGCGTTCCTTGCGGACACCGTATACGATATCACAGCCGTTATGGAACTTGTCGATCATCTCTTCGATGACTGCCACATCGTCCTGCAGATCCGCATCAATGGATACCGTCACATCGGACAGATCCATCGCTGTGATCAGTCCGGCGGTCAGTGCAAACTGGTGACCTACATTACCCGCCAGCTTTACGCCGCATACCTGCACGGGATGTGCCTGATGTTCTTCCTCGATCAGCTCCCAGGTACGATCCTTACTGCCATCATTTACAAACAGAATAAAGCTGTCCTCTGCAATTTTTCCTTTTTGGATCAGATCATCCAGCACACCCCTCAGTGCTTCGGAAGCGATTTTCAATACCTCTTCTTCATTATAACAAGGAACTACGATTGCAAGTTTCTCCATGCCATTACCCCTTACCCTTTCAGTTTATTCATCCCAGTTATGGTATACTGCCTGCACGTCATCATCTTCTTCCAGAAGGTCAAGCGTTCTCTGCAGATTCTTGATTGCGGTCTCATCTGTCAGGGTAACATAATTCTGAGGAATCATGGTAACTTCCGCACTGATCATGGGGATACCGGCATCCTCTAAAGCCTTGCGGACTTCTTCGAAATTATCGGGATCGGTGAGAATCTCGAAGCTGTCCTCTTCCTCAGAGAAATCTTCTGCGCCCGCATCCAGTGCAGTCATCATCAGATCATCCGCTTCCATATCACATTCTTCCTTGTCCACGATGATCTGTCCCTTTTTATCAAACATAAAGGATACACATCCCGGAGTACCTACATTCCCCTGTCCCTTGGTGAAGGCACTTCTGACATTTGCAGCGGTACGGTTGGTATTGTCGGTAAGTGCATCTACGATGATGGCGATACCGTTGGGACCGTAACCTTCGTAAGTAACGTACTTGTAGTTTACATTGCCTACATCGCCGGCCGCCTTCTTAATACCGCGATCGATCGTATCATTTGGCATGTTGTTAGCCTTAGCTTTGGCAATAACGGTTGCCAGCTTAAAATTGTTGGCAGGATCGGGACCGCCCTCTTTTACCGCTACGGCAATTTCACGTCCGATAATGGTAAAAATCTTACCCTTGGCTGCATCGTTTTTTTCTTTTTTATGCTTAATATTAGCAAATTTAGAATGTCCTGACATCTTTGTTACTCCTTTGAACTTTATGTATTCTTTCTCTTAGTCTGCGCAAGGATGCGCAATCACGCTTTTTTTATCATAGCATTATTTTCTTTTTTCTTCAAGCACAGATTGTCCGTCTTCCGCCTCTGCATCGTTTTTTTCTTCCGGAAGCTTCGTAACCAACACACTGCCAATCATTTTCTTTACCACCGAAAGAATCTTGAAATTATACCCCTTGTAATCCACGTCAAACTGTTCGTCTGGTTCGGGAATTCTGTCCAGCTTTGAGATCAAAAAACCATTCAGTGTTTCAAATTCTTCCTCATCAAAGGTAATATCCAGAAGTTCTTCCACTTCCTCTAACGGTGTGGAACCTTCCATGACATATTCATCCTTGCCACGGTTCTTGATATATTCCTGGTCTTCATCATATTCATCCATGATATTACCGACGATCTCCTCCAGGATGTCCTCCATGGCGATCAATCCGTCGGTCTGACCGTATTCATCTACAACAATGACCATCTGCAGTTTCTGGGACTGCATCTCTTTGAACAGTTCATCAATATTTTTGGTCTGAGGCACAAAGTAAGGCTCTCTGAGCAGCCCGTCCAACTTCGCAATGGGTACATCCAGCTTGTCATCGCTGATGTGGAACCTCATGGCATCCTTCAGATGTAAGATACCGATGATATGGTCAATGTTCTCTTCATATACCGGATAGCGGCTGTTCTTGCCTCCAAGCATGGAAGCAATGGCATCTTTTAACTTCGTCTCACCGTCGATGGCCACAATGCTTCCTCTGTGCGTCATGATATCCTGGGCTTCCTTGTCCCCGTACTCGAAAATATTCGATATCATCTCAGCTTCACTTGCCTGGATCACACCCTGCTCATGACCTTCCTGTACCATATTGATGATCTCTTCCTCAGTCACGTCATTTTCATCCGCATTGCTGCGGACACCGAAGAGGAACAGGATTCCCTTGGCAGTCAGATTCACGATGCCGGTCAGCGGTGACAGCAGTCTGGTAATATAAAAAATCGGATTAATGCAGGCATAAGCCCACTTCTCCGGTCTTCTGGATGCCATTTTTCTCGGGATCAGCACTCCGAACGTTAACAGAATATATATCAGGGCAATAAAAGACAGCACCGTTGCGATCCCGGTGATTACGCCGGTGGGAACATCCTTCATTGTCATACCACCGATATTGATCACATGGAGTCCCTTGTCGATTGTCTGTAACCAGATGTTCAGATAAAAAGCTCCCATCAAAATATTGATCAGTGTGATCACCAGCTGCACGGTATTGATGTAAATCCCCGGCCGGCTGATCATCTCACTTAGCCGGATCGAGCGGCGATCCTTTTCTTCTTCCGCTTTATGTAAGATCTCTTTTTCATTCAGGTTATCGATTGCCGCATCAAATCCGTAGAAAAACATATCTACCAGCAATAACAGGAAAAAGAGAAATATGGCCACAGGCCCACTGACGTCCATAAATAAATTCATCCTTTCGTATTTTTTGTAACTATAGCATCCGGATACGCCTTGCGTCAAGCTATGTATCCAGTTCCAGACTTATCTTCAAGGCCAGGTTGACTTTTCGCATAATATCTCCATCCAGATGACACACTTTGTCTTTCAGTCTTTTTTTATCAATGGTACGCAGCTGTTCCAGCAGCACCACCGAATCCTTATCCATGTCATACAGGTGTGCATTCAATTCTATATGCGTAGGCAGCTTCGCCTTATTCATCTTTGAGGTGATTGCGGCGCAGATTACCGTCGGACTGTGTCTGTTGCCCACATCATTCTGGATAATGAGTACCGGGCGGATGCCGCCCTGTTCCGAACCGATCACAGGTCTCAAATCTGCATAATAGACATCTCCTCTTCTCATTTTTACTCCTTCATCAGCGATTTATGTGATAAGTATTGCCGATTCTTACGGAGTTATACGAACACTTCCGATCCGTCAGAAATTTTCAAAATAGTCTTTTACTTCTGTGATCTCACCGTTTTGTCTATACACTCTGGGAATCCGTTTTCCCAGATCACATATAAATTCATAATTAAATCTGCCGGAAAGTTCTCCAAGTTCTTCCGCTGTGATGGTCTCTGCACCGTCCGTGCCGAGCAATGTTACCAGATCCCCCTCTGAAGTCTCCGGAATCTCCGTGACATCCACCATGAACTGGTCCATGCATACTCTTCCGAGGATCGGTGCTTTCTTCCCGTGAATCAATACATAACCTTTTCCGGACAGACTTCTGGGATATCCGTCTCCGTAACCGACCGGAATGGTGGCTACCCGTGTATCCTTCGTCGCCGTGAACAGGCCTCCGTAGCTCACGCTCTGTCCTGCATGAATTGTCTTGCAGAAGATAATGTGACTGTACAGAGACATTGCTGCCCTGAGCGGCACAATATCTTTTTTTACTTCCTCCGAAGGATAAAGTCCGTAAGTCGTGATTCCCGCTCTGACCATATCCATATTTGCCTGCGGCATCTCCAGAATTGCCGCACTGTTGGAACAGTGTTTTACAGGAATCACGAGTCCAAGTTCTGTCTGAATCTTATCAATAAAAGTCCGGAAAAGATCTAATTGATGATTTGCGGAAGTTTTATCCGTTTCATCTGATTTTGCAAAATGCGTAAAAACACCTTCCACTTCCAGTTCCGGATGCTCCATGATAAATTTCACGAACTGAAGGCCTTCCTCATCCGGTGTGATGCCGATTCTGCCCATGCCGGTATCCACTTTGATATGGACTTTTGCTTTCTTTCCAGTCTTTTTTGCCGCTTCTGCCAGCTGTTCCACGGTATCTCTTCGGTATACCGCCGGGCGGATCTCTTCCCGGATCAATTCTTCATAGCAATACGGGAAAGTATATCCCAGGATCAGAATCGGTTTCTGTACACCGGCTTCTCTTAACACATGTGCTTCCTCATAAGTAGCCGCCGCATATCCGAACATGAACTCCAGCGGTTCCAGCATTTGAGCGATGGGAACGCCACCGTGTCCATAGCCGTCTGTCTTGATCACTGCCAGCATTTTTGTCTCCGGAGCAATATTTGCTTTCATATGAAGCATATTATCACGGATCGCATCCAAATCTACTTCTGCCCATACTCTCTGATAGGAATCTATCTTTTCCTGTAATTTACTTGTCATTTCTTTCACACTTTCCAATTGGTTTGTATTTTATTTATCTTTCACAGTCTTTCATAAGGCAGTCTGCAATGTTCCCTGCCATCACGCCATACTCTGTCTCATTCCTTGCTGCGCGCTCTCCTGCCAGTCCATGCAGATATACGCCGGTCGCCGCAGCCTCATACGCATCGCTTCCCTGCGCCAGCAGTCCCAGAATTGCTCCGGTCAATACATCTCCGCTGCCTGCTGTTGCCATACCGCTGTTTCCCGTAGTATTCAGGTAAAGGCTTCCCTCTTCCTTACACACGATTGTCCTCGCGTCCTTGGCTACCGCAATTCCATGAAACATTTCTGCCAATGCTCTTGCAGCCTTGGGAAGATCCTCTTTACATTCCGGAATTGTCCGGTGAAGCAGTCTTGAAAGCTCTCCGACATGTGGTGTCATAAGAATTGTTCTGCCCTCAGCACCTTGCCGGCGTAACTGCTCCGATAGTGCTTTTCCGTTTTCATCTGACAGCAGATTCAGCGCGTCCGCGTCCAGTATTAACGGTTTTTTACTCTTTTCCACAACCGTTTTTAAACATTGCATGGCCTGTTCTTCTCTGCCGATGCCGGGGCCTATGGCAATCACATCTGCCCACGCTAAGCCCTCTGCCAGTTGTCTGTAGGATGCGTATAATGCTTCCGGAATCCCCTGCTGTATGATCTGCCTGTTTTCTTCCGCCGTAATAACCTTCACCATGCCTGCGCCGGCGCGGTATGCTGCTCTGGCTGCCAGCACAGCGGCTCCTGCCATGCCGGTGCTCCCGGCAATCAAAAGTGCCTTGCCGAAGGTTCCTTTATTACCGGAAGGATCTCTTTTCGGAAGTTTCTCTCCCCCCCGTTCATAGGTATACATTTCAGGCAACTGTCCCAAAAAGCTTTCCGGTCCGATTCCCACATTTACCGTTTTTACTTCTCCGGCATACTCCGCACCGGGATACATCCTAAGCCCTCTCTTGCAGAATCCGAAGGTGACCGTTGCATCTGCATGAAAAGCGCATCCCAATACCCTTCCCGTATCCGAGCAGATACCGCTGGGGACATCCAGGGCAAGCTTGTAGCCTTCTGCCAAGTTCATCTGTTCTATCGCTTTGGCGTAGATTCCTTCCACCGTCCGGCACAGTCCCACACCAAAGACAGCATCTACAATGACATTATATTCCGCAATTGCAATATTACTGTCTGTCTTCACCGGAAAATGCTGCAAAATCTGCCACTCGCTTTTCCACTGCTCTGTCGCTTTTTCCCGGCTTCCCACAAGTCTTACCGCGGTCTCATAACCATCTGCCGCAAGAAGCCTTGCAAGTGCCAGTCCGTCTCCGCCGTTATTTCCCATACCAGCAAAAATAAGCACTTTCATCCGCACATTGGCGGCTTCAAAGCGCTCTTTCAGAAAATTCTCCGCTGCCAGTGCCGCTCTTTCCATCAAAACCGGCCCCGGTATGCCGAGGTGCTCTATGGTATTTTTATCATATTGTTTCATTTCCTGTGCTGTTACCAGATATTTCATACTATTTTTGCTCCGGATGATATTTCATGTCAAACAGATTGACCACCTCTGCACCAAAGATGTCATGCATGTAGTTATAGATCTCCTGATTCTGCTGTTCCATCTGCTGTTTCTCGATCAGACGTTTTTTCAGTTCAATGC
>CAKRRS010000023.1 GCA_934394665.1 uncultured Acetatifactor sp.
CGGATCGCAATTCCCACGCAGGAGCCCAGTCCCAGAGTCGTTACTCCGTCCGGACTTACGCAGGTCTTCAGATCTGCCATCCCAACTTTTATAATCTCACTCATTCTGCTCCCCTTCTTTTCGCTCGCACAAATTTATGCAACAGGTATTCCCAAGGATGTCAGAATCTTGGGATAGGATTCAATATCGGGAACCAGAATAAAGTATCCGTCAATCTCCACTTCATCATAGAACTGGGACTGAATCAACAAAATTTTATCTCCCAGTGTTCCGAATTCAATTGCCGGTACACTGAGGATTGCCCCTGCCATATCAAGGGTCAGAGACGGTGGGGTCGGTATAATTTTCAGATTGGTCAGCATAGACAGGGAATTCAGGTAAGCTCCTGTGATGATGTTGCCGATCTCCTGCATCGCGGAGAATTCAATCTCGGAAAAACCATCCTGCTGTACCATATCTCCCAAAATCTTGTGGAGAAGATGCTTGGCACTGCCCTGTTCCACCAAAAACATCATGCTGCCGGTGATATCTCCCTCTACGCCGAGAAATACTCCTAACATCACCTGCTCTTCTCCGCCCATCAATGCACCTACTTCATTGAAATCCAAAAGCTTTACCTGAGGTACCTTCATGTCTACCTTACAGTTCAGCATCTGGGAGAGTGCTGTCATTGCGTTGCCCGCACCTATGTTGCCTATTTCTTTCAAAACATCCAGATATGTCTCTGAAACTTTCTCTAAACTCAGATCTCCCATGGATCAGTCTCCTTTATGCATTTTCCTCCAGTGTGATGGAATTCAGGTCCAACAGAGAAATCAGTTCTCCGTTGTGTTTGCCCACGCCTGTGATAAAACTCTTTTTATTCTCACCGGCAGAAGGGGATATTTTTTCGATCTGACTGGTACCGAGCGTAACCACTTCCTTCACTTCGTCTACAATGATTCCCACACTGCCCTGCTGCTCCAGCTTCAGAATAATGATTCTGGTTGCACGGGTCATCTCATCTGCATCCAGTCCCATCTTCAGTCTCAGGCTCATGACCGGCAGGACTTCTCCACGCAGGTTGATCACACCCTTCAGATAAGCAGGCACCTTGGGTACTCTGGTGATATGCTGCATTCTTACAATATTGTCTATATAACGGATATCGATTCCGTACTGTTCCTCTCCGAGGCGGATCACAATATACTGGAAAAAATCCTCCTCAACTTTACGTTCGTCTCCGGCTTTCAGCTGCTGGTTCATCATGCTAAGTTCTTCCATAACTGTCATCTCCCTCCTTACAGTAACGCATTGGCATCCAGGATCAGGGCTACTTCTCCGTCTCCCAAGATGGTAGCGCCACTGATAAATTTACACTGCTTGATGTATTTTCCGAGAGATTTGATAACGATCTCCTGTTGACCGATCAGTTCATCAATGACAAGCCCTGCCATCTTATCTCCCTTCTTAACAATCACCACGATCAGGTTATCTTCCGGAGATTTGGTACTTTCCACATCCAGTACTTCCGTCAGACGGATCAGAGGGATTACGGTTCCTCTCAGGTTGATTACTTCCTTGTTCTCTACCAGTTTGATCTCGCTGGGAGAAATATCCTCGATGGTCTGGATGGATCCCAGAGAAATGGCATATTTCTCTCCGCCGACAACAACCATCAGTGCCTGAATGATTGCCAGTGTCAGAGGCAGGCGGATCGTCCAGGTACTGCCTTCTCCCCACTTGGACTTAACTTCCACTTCACCGCTTAAGGATTCGATCTTGGATTTTACAACATCCAGTCCTACACCTCTTCCGGAGACATCGGTTACCTTCTCGGAAGTAGAGAATCCCGGCTGGAACAACAGATTGATGATATCCTTTTCCGACATATTGGCTGCCTGCTCGGCTGTTACCAGATTGCGCTCGATTGCCTTATTTTTTACAGCTTCCACATCAATACCGTTACCATCATCCCTTACTTCGATGACTACGTTATTGCCATCCTGATAAGCATCTAAGAAGATAGATCCCTGCTCCGGCTTGCCGCGCTGTGCACGTACTTCTGCAGATTCCAGGCCATGGTCGGCAGAGTTACGCAATAAGTGCATCAGAGGATCACCAATCTCGTCTACCACTGTACGATCGAGTTCGGTCTCTTCACCGGTCATGTACAGTTCCATCTTCTTGTCCAGCTTCTTGGACAGATCACGGATCATTCTCGGGAACTTCACAACAACGCTCTCGATGGGGACCATTCGAACCTTCATGACGGATTCATGCAGATTGGTCGTCACATTTTCCAGATATTCGATCTGTTCATTAAATGCGGTATTATTGCCCTGGTCATTGCTGGAAGCAGCTACCAGAGAGTTCTTTGCAATGATCAGCTCACTTACCAGATTCATCAGGGAATCCAGTTTTTCGATATCTACACGTACGGTACGATTTACTACCGGCTTATTGGCAGGCTTGTTTGCTGCTTTTTTCTCCGGTGCTTTTGCTGCAGCCGCAGGTTTGGTCTCTCCTTTCCCTTGCTCTGCGACTTCCGCTTTCTCTGCTTCCTTTTCTTCTGCAGGCTCTGCGGTCTCTTCTTCCGGATGATAATTTCTGGTCTTCTCCAGCTCCAGTACGGCACCGGTAACCTGTGCGATCTCGGACACGCTTTCCGCAGCCTTGATGATCTCATCCAGTGAGTAATCAGATAACACAATCAGGGTAAAGTCTTTGTCAAACTTTTCATCTTCCACATCCTGTGCGCTGGGCATGGATACAATGATCTCACCTTTTTCTTCTACGGCCTTGAATACCAAAAATGCTCTTGCCGCCTTCAGGATACAGCTGTCCTGTACCACCACATTGATGCCGTATACATTTTTGCCCTGTTTCATAGCTTCTTTGATGACATTGATCTGGCTGTCTTCAAAAGCAATCTCATTCCATTTTTCTGCGCTGTCAGTACCTGTCTGTGCAGGCTGTGCGGCTGCAGTGGGAGCTTCTTTTTCTGCGGTGGGAGCCGCAGCTTCTGTCTTACCGCCGTTTAAGATATCATTCAGCGCTTTGATCAGATTTTCATTATCGTTGGTTCCCTCGTCCGAAGTCTCCTGGATATTGTTCTTGTACTCTTCCAAAGCATCCAGGCACTGGAACAATACGTCAATCATATCAGGGGTTACTTTAATATTTCCATTCCGTACCTCAGAGAACACATTCTCCATATCATGGGTCAGATTCTGCATACGCTTGTAACCCATGGTGCCCGCCATTCCCTTTAAGGAATGTGCCGCACGGAATATTTCATTGATATTGTTCATGTTCTCGGGGTCAGATTCCAGTTCCAGAATCTGTGTGTTCAGATTTTGCAGATGTTCATTGGTTTCATCCAGAAAAATCTCAAGATATTGGCTTACGTCCATCTCTTCCTCCATTCTGCCGGCTGCGGTTCCACCGTAGAGCGGCATCTGTTACTTACTTACTCCTACGTGCAGTATGATTTCCTGTGCGATCTGATCCAGTGGTACCACCTGATCCGCCAAGCCTGCTGCAATAATACTCTTAGGCATTCCAAATACAACACTGGTATCCTGATCCTGTGCGATCACGTATGATTTTTTAGCGGTCTTCAGTTTCTCGATTCCTTCTGTGCCGTCCGCTCCCATTCCGGTCATAACGGCACACACTACCGTATCAAACCGGCTGTTCTGCAAAGATTCATACATGTAATTGGCACAAGGTCTGACACCTTCTCTGTAAGGTTCCTCCGACAGGTGCAGCGTATGGTGTCCTGCCGGAGAGGTTACGACATTCAGGTGTTTGCCACCCATCGCTATGTAAACCCATCCTTTTTTCAATTCATCCCCTTCCGCTGCTTCCTTTACATGCACCTGACTTAAATTGTCCAGTCTCTCGGCGAGTGATGCCGTAAATCCCACGGGCATGTGCTGTACCACAAGTACCGGTGCATCCAGATTTGCAGGTAGTAAAGGTATGACCGCCTGCAGTGATTTGGGACCTCCCGTGGAGCTGGCGATTGCCACAATTTTACTGCCTGCTACACTGACCGGATGATGATTGATGATCTTCATCATCTCTTTTACAGTGCCCTTTTCCTCCGAAAGCTTTTCTTCGGCGGTAAATACCGGCAGTTTACTGTTCGCCACCACATACAGTGTACGTAAAAAATCTCTCCGGAAATTCTCTCCGCGACAGTCTACCGCACTATCCGGTTTGTGTACAAAATCCAGTGCTCCCAGTTCCAGCGCATCCAGTGTGGTTTTGGCACCTTCCTTGGTATCGGTACTTGCCATCATCACTCGCGCCGGAATTTTGTACTTACGCAGCTCCTCCAGAAGCTGCAATCCGTTCATCCGCGGCATATTCACGTCCAGGACAACCGCATCATAGCTGTTTCTGCTCAACAGGTCAAATGCTTCGATACCGTCTTTTGCCCTGTCAGCCACCTGAAACCTTATGTCAGCATCTATTATATCACACAGCACTCTTCTCATGAGTGCAGAGTCATCAACAACCAGTATTTTTTTTGGCATTAATTTTGTCTCTCCTTTTTCCGGCTCTTCCGCTCCTCTTCGAAAATAAAGCGGATGATTTCTTCTCTGGTCATCACATCCAGATTGTAATATTGGACTCTGTGTTCGAAGGTTCCCTTACGATTCTCCAGTTCCTTCACTGCCAGCACTTTCCCTACCACTTCATACTTTTTACGTTCTCCGTCCTTCAGCAGATGATAACTGCACAGAATCAGACTGCCGGGTTCGTATCTCTGGGAAGACATAAACCTAAGTCCCCCGCCGCTGATGTCTACGATCACGCTGTGTTTTAAAGGAAGCCCCGGCTGCAGCTCATAGGGCACATTTTTCTCCACTGCCTGTATTTCTTCCGCTTCCAGATTCCGCGCACACATATCCAGTACACAGCTGAAACGGTAATATTCTCTTCTCTGATATTTTCGCAGATTGCTGGTCAGTTCCATGACGAGTACATAGACATTATTGCTCTTATACCGGTCTATGATTCTGGCAAAGCACTGATACAGACTGGTCTCTTCAAAAAAAATCAGATCATACTCTGTATCCACCGGCAAAAGAATCAGTTTGGTCTGCTCCATCGGCATAGCGATTTCCAGTCTGTCATCCGATATGATCTGTAACACCTGACTCTGATATACTTTCGTCGCATTTTTTGCTTCTTTCTCTTCCAAACCATGCTCTAAGCTGCGAAGTTCTACTTTGGATCCTTCTTCCACAAATCTGGATAACATACGCCATTCACCTTTCCCTACCTGGATTGTTTTGCCGCCTGGTTCCTCGTCCCTATGATATGGGAGAAGAATGCCGCCATACCGCGTCTGGACTGCTCATGTTCGCTTCCGTCCTCTTTCTCACACAGTCGCTGCGCGATTCTCTGATATGCCTGGCTTGCTTTTGCTCCCGGATTCTGTATGGATACCGGTACCTGCTGCATGACTGCCTGCATGACCTGCTGATCCTGCGGTACACAGCCGAGATACTCCATCGGTATCTTTAAATACCTGGTCACCACTGCGTTCAGCTTGTCGAACAGAATCTGTCCTTCCTTCACATTGTTTACTCTGTTCGCCACCATTTTTACTTTGGTGTAATCTTCCTGAAATCTCTGATGTCTGTATAACGCCTTCAGCAGAGAGTATGAGTCTGTAATAGAAGTAGGTTCCGGTGTCGTTACGAGCAATACCTCACCGCTGGCCACCAAAAATTCCAGCACGCTGTCCGAGATTCCCGCGCCGGTGTCCACAATGATGATATCCGTAAGTGCATCCAATTCTGCCAGATTCTGGATAATACAGGTGAGTGCATCTCTTCCCAGATTGGACATTCCGGCGATTCCCGAGCCTCCGGAGATGAATCCGACTTCCATCGGTCCCCAGGTGATAATGTCACTGATACTTTTTCCTTCGTACACCAGATCACACAGATTGTGTTTCGGGATGGCACCGAACATAATCTCAATATTCGCCAATCCAAAGTCTGCATCCAGAATGATTACCCTTTTTCCCATTTTACGGAATTGAATTGCCAGATTGATGGACATATTGGATTTGCCCACGCCTCCTTTCCCGGAGGTGACAGTGATGACCCTTGCCGTAGGTCTGATTTGATGATTTGCCTTAATCATCCTTAGCTGTTCCGCCTGATCCATTTTCCCGCGCCTTTCTGTGAATGCTTTATTCCCTGCCTCCGAGGATCTGCTTTACAGTCTTCTGCGGATTGAATATCTCCATATCATCGGGAACATTCTGTCCACAGGTTACATAAGCGATCGGTGCATCGGTATAAAGCTTCATGTTCAGCAGATTCCCCACTGCCTCTGTTTCATCCAACTTGGTAAAAATCAACTCGAACTTTGCGATTTTTCCGTAACAGTCTGCGATTCTCTGAAGATCCCTGTACTTTGTGGTTGCACTTAAGACCAGAAATACCTTGTACTTCTCAGGTCGTTTGATCCCTGCTACCATTTCCTTCATTTTCTCCAGCTGATCCGCATTCTGATGTGATCTCCCCGCCGTATCAATAAAGATATAATCACAATCCCAGTAATCATCGATTGCTCCCTGCAATTCTTCCGGTGTATAAATGACCCGAAACGGTGTCTCCAGAATGTTTGCATAGGTTCTTAATTGTTCTGCCGCTGCAATACGATAGGTATCTGCGGTAAGAAGTGCTACCTTCTTTTTCTCTTCCACACAATATTTTCCCGCCAGTTTCGCAATCGTAGTCGTCTTGCCCACACCGGTAGGACCGATAAACAATACAATACCGGGGCCGCCCTCAGTGGGCAGAATGCCTTCCGCTTTTCCGAATTTCAATACCATCTTCTGATAAATATTGCCCAGCAGATAATCAAACGGAAGATCTGCTTTTTTCGTTTTGGAGGCATCTTCCAAAATACTGTTGACATATTTTTCATCCATCTCATTGTCCAGCATTTTATTGTATAAGAGGCGGATGAACTTATCCTGTTCCGGATTTTGCTCTTCTTCCTTTGCTTCTGCCGCCTTTGCACTCTGGCTTCCGTCCGTTTCCGGTTCCTTTTCCTTTTTGGCAGACGGCTCTGCTTCTTTTTCCATATTGACCGGTTGTCTGCTATTTAACTGGCTCTCTAAAAGTGTCTGCAGACTATCCAGCTTTTTTTCTATATTATCGGTACTGTTTCTGATCGATACCGTCTTATCCCCGGCGGTCCGACCAAGCGTAACCGTTTTCTGACTGCTTTGCTGTCGCTGTGGGCTTTCTTCCTCCAGAGCAGCAGTCACCTCAACCTGTTTCGGTGAAAGGAAAGAAAACAACCCCTTCTTTTTCACTTCCCGGACATTCATGATCACCAGTCCGTTTCCAAGCTCCTTCTTGGCAGTCTCTGTCGCTTCCGCTTCTGTTTTCCCCGTAAATTTCTTAATAATCATACTGTTCCTCGTTTCCGTGCCGGTTCAATACGCCTTTTAAGCTGTGACCATACCCACGGACTGTAATTCCACATTGGATTCCACTTCATTATAAGATACCACTACCAGATCCGGATAGTAATCCTCTGTGAGACGTTTAAAATACATTCTCACGATCGGTGAGGTAATCATAATCGGAGTCTTTCCCATATTTTCCAGTTTTTTGGTTTCTTCTCCTACTGCATTCAAAATCTTCTTGCTTCTCGCAGGATCCAGATTTAAGAAGGCTCCTGTCTCTGTCTGTTTTACACTGCCCATGATCTCCTGCTCTACCTTGGGATCCAGCGTCAGCACACTGGTTGTCTCATGCGAAGGAAAATATTTGGTGGAAATCGCTCGCTTCAGGCTCTGTCTCACATATTCCGTCAGAATATCCGTATCTCTCGTCGTCGGCGCATAGTCCGCCAGTGTCTCCAGAATCGTCAGCAGATCTCTGATGGAAATGCCTTCTTTTAAGAGATTCTGCAACACCTTCTGAATCTCGCCGAGGCCCAGCAGCTTCGGTACCAGTTCGTCCACCAGCGACGGATTGTTCTCCTTGACATTGTTGATCAGGTTCTGGACATCCTGTCTGGTCAGCAGTTCCGCGATATGCTGGCGGATGATCTCCGTCAAATGAGTGGCTATGATAGACGGCGGATCCACCACGGTATACCCGAGACTTTCCGCACGCTCTCTCTGCCCCTCTGTGATCCAGATTGCCGGCAGATGAAAGGATGGTTCAAACGTAGGGATACCGGTGATCTCCTCTTCCACATACCCGGGGTTCATCGCCATATAATGGTCAAACAGAATTTCTCCCTCACTGACCTGAATTCCTTTGATCTTAATAATATACTGGTTCGGATTCAGCTGAATGTTATCACGCAGACGGATAATCGGCACTACCGTACCCAGTTCCAACGCAATCTGCCGTCTGATCATTACCACACGGTCTAACAGATCGCCGCCCTGATTCACATCCGCCAGCGGAATAATTCCATAACCGAATTCCAATTCGATCGGGTCTACCTGCAACAGGCTGTTGACATTCTCCGGCTGCCTGATCTCCTCTGCCGCCGCTTCCTCACTGTCGACCTCCTGTTCAATTTTGGCTGTTTCAATCGTGCCTTCGATATTTCTCGCCACAATAATAAATACCAGTCCCAGTCCCACGAACAGAATCGTATTCAACTGTGTCACAAATCCCAGAATCGCCAACATCGCACCTACCAGATACAACGCTTTCGGTACGCCGAACAGCTGGCTGACCAGTGTCGTACCAAAATCGGCATCCTTGCTGCCCTTCGTCACCAGAATACCGGTAGACAAAGAGATCAACAGGGACGGAATCTGGCTTACCAGACCGTCACCGATCGTCAGAATCGCGTATTTATTCAGTGCTGCAGTAACATCCATGCCCTGCCTCGTCACACCCATGACGATACCACCCACGATATTGATTGTGGTGATCAGCAGTCCGGCAACAGCATCTCCTTTTACGTATTTTACGGCACCATCCATGGATCCGAAGAAGCTTGCCTCTTCCTGGATCTTCTCTCTTCGCTTCTTCGCTTCCGCATCCGTAATAGCACCGGTATTCAGATCCGCGTCGATTGCCATCTGTTTACCCGGCATAGCATCCAGTGTAAATCTCGCCGTTACTTCGGATACACGCTCGGAACCTTTGTTGATGACCATGAACTGGATCAGGATCAGAATGATGAAAATGATCACACCGATGACCAGATCACCGCCGCCTACGAACTCACCGAAGGTCTCCACGACATTACCGGCATTGCCGTCTCTTAAGATCAGACGCGTGGATGACGTATTCAGTGCAATACGGAAAATCGTGGTAAATAACAGCATCGTAGGGAAGAAGGACATATCCAGTACTTCCTTGCTGAACATCGTGGCAAACAAAATCGTCAATGCCACGGAAATATTCACTGCCAGCAATATATCCAACAGCCAGGAAGGGATCGGCACAATAAACATGATGATTGCAGCCATGATATAGATTGCTACGCCTACATCCGCTTTTTTCATTTTCATCTGTGCCTTACCTCCTTTCTGTCATATTTTCTATTTCTATTATTTTGTATTTTTATCACTCTGTATTTCCTGCTGTCGGTATCACCTGCCGGGCCTATACTTTTCCTTGCAGATGATATACAAATGCCAGAACCTCTGCCACCGCCTGATACAGCTCCGGCGGTACCGCCTGTCCCACATCCACATTTGCATACAGCATTCTGGCTAACGGTTTGTTCTCTACAATTTCTATCTTGTTTTCTCTGGCGATCTCTTTGATCTTTGCTGCCAGATAATCTTCACCTTTTGCGATCACGATCGGCGCATCCGCCACCTCGGGATCGTATTTGATTGCTACCGCATAATGGGTAGGGTTTGTGATGACCACATCCGCCTGCGGCAGATTCTGCATCATTCTCCGTCTGGATGCTTCCTGCATTCTCTGACGAATCTTACCTTTGATCTGAGGGTCACCTTCCTGCTGTTTATATTCTTCCTTGACTTCCTGCTTGGTCATTCGCATATCCCTGCTGAATTTTACCTTCTGATAGATAAAATCAGCGGTCGCAATGATCATATAGATCAGTGACACGCGGATTCCGAGATCCGTGACCGTCTCTCCGATCACGGCAATCGCCTGCATCAGATCCATGTCGTACAGGCTGTACAATAACGGCCATTTGTCCTTCAGATAATTATAGCATATATAAATAATCAATCCAATCTTCAAAAGAGATTTGATCAATTCCACAAGAGAATTCACAGAAAAGATTCTCTTAAATCCGGAGATGGGATTTAATTTGGAGAACTTGGGCTGCATCGGCTTTCCCGTGGGATGCCATCCCACCTGCATCACATCACTTAAAAAAGCAACCAGAAAACCGATCAGCAATAGCGGTGCCATAATAATCACCGATTCCAGTACTATCTGGCGAAACACCTGATTCACATCTGTCTCCGGCATATTTCCGTGCCAGAAGGTTACAACCTGCGGAATCTTCTCATAGATGTTACCAAAGACATTCATGAACTGATAGCCCATGTGTCCTACCCACAGCTTCAATACCAGGAACACTGCCAAAAGTCCCAGACCGTTTGCAATCTCGCGGCTTTTGGCCACCTGACCTTCTTTTCTGGCATCTGTCAGTTTTTTCTCGGTAGCGGGTTCTGTTTTCTCGCCGCCCTGTCCTTCCGCGGCAAAGAATTGCAGATTATATGCTAAGCTCACATCATACCTCCGACAAAGGACACTATCATTTTCTTCATCTCCTGATAGACAAAATCCGCCGCTCCCGGCAGCATTCCCGCTGTCAGAAACATTGCGCTCAGTCCTGCCAGCACCTTCAGCTGAATACCTACCGCGAACATATTCATCTGCGGTGATACCTTCGCCAGCACACCCAGAATGGCATTCAGGAGTAAGGTCACACAAAAAATCGGCAATACAATACGAAAGCCGATCAGAATATAGTCATTCATAAATTCTATCATAGAGTTCAGCAGACTGTCCGCGTGAAATACCACACCATTCACAGGAATCAGGTTGAAGCTGTCTGCCAGTGCGCCAAAGAGATATCGGTACATTCCGGACGCGATCAGCATCAGCATAAAGGAATACTGGTATAATACGCCGGTAATGCTGACGCTCTCTCTGGTAGCAGGATCCATCAGCGTTGCCATGGAAAGACCAGTCTCCATATCAGCGATGGAACCGGCAAAATTCACAATTGCCATACAGATATTGGCTCCGAAACCGATGAGAAGTCCTGCGATAGCCTCCTTCATCACGATCACGGCATATTCCATGACCGTATCAAATACCACTGCTTCCGCCGGTGTCAGCGTCTCGTATAAAAGGAGTGACGTAAAAAAACTGATACCGATTCTGATTCTCGCAGGGGTATCTGTCATCCCAAAATAAGGGGCGATATAAACAAAACAGGATACTCTGACAAAAATCAATAAAAAATATTCAAGATCATATACCGAAAACGAAAAATCTACCATGAAGCTACCCTGCTACCTGTGTATGTACTGACTGAAGCTTGTCCAGAGCTGCACCGTATATTCCACCATCGTGTTCATCATCCATTGTCCCAACAGTACAAGCGTCAGAAATATGGCAATAATCTTCGGCACAAAAGTGAGTGTCTGCTCCTGAATGGAAGTCACCGTCTGGAAAATACTGATGATCAGTCCGACAATCAGGGATACCAGTAACACCGGCAGAGACACCTTGATAATTACATAAAGTGCATTATTCGTCATTTCCGATACAGCATCCAGTGTCATAAAATGCTCCCTTCCGCAGACATCCTTTTGCGATCAAGACCTACTTCCCATCCATCAATAAAATGTCTGCACCAATTGTCCAATGATCAGCGCCCATCCGTCCGCAAGGACAAAGAGCAATATCTTGAAGGGCATGGAAATCGTCGTAGGTGGCAGCATCATCATACCCATACTCATAAGCGTAGATGCCACAACCATATCTATCACAATAAAAGGTATATAAATCATAAATCCGATCCAGAATGCCATGCGCAGTTCACTGATCATAAAGCTGGGAACCAGTACGGAATTCGGAATATCTTCCAGGGTGCCGTCCCACTCCTGTCCCGCAATATCCATAAACAATTCTACATCTTTTACCTGGGTCTGCGGATACATGAACTCCCGCAAAGGAGCCATTCCTTTTTCCAATGCTTCCCTCTGATCAATGGTGCCTTCTTCAAACGGCTGAATTGCTTCTTCATTGATCCGCGTAATGGTAGGTTCCATGATAAAAAAGGTCAGGATCAATGCCAGTCCGATCAAAATCTGATTGGGTGGTGCCGTCTGGGTATTTAGCGCTGATCTGGTAAAATGCAGTACTATGATGATTCTGGTAAAAGAAGTCATCATAATGATAATTGTCGGTGCCAGTGCAATCAGCGTCAGGGTGAGCAAAATACGCAATGCGCCGTTGATCTGACCGTTTCCGTTATTGTAGGTGATACTGACGGTATTCGCTGTATTCAGCGACCCTACTTCTTCATGTGTTGTTGCCGTTCCTGCAGGATTGATCACGGTAGAACTTTCCGTATCTCCTGTCAGATGCCGTTCTGTTGCCTGTGCCCTGACCGGCAGACAAATACACAATATGCCCACCGTGACCAGCAGGCATACTATAGAAATCACCGTCTTTATTCTGTTATAAATCTTTTGAATGGTCTGATTGCTCTTTCTCTTCATTCTGTTTCTTCGCCGCACGTTCCAACAACTCCCGGAATCCAGAAGTATTGTTGCATGTTGTCTTTTCCTTCAACTGTTCTGCAGGAATTTCTCCCAGAGTTGTTACAGTATCTTTGCAGACTGCAACCGCAAAATAGGTTTCACCGATCCGAATCAATTGAATGTATTTGTTATTTGCGATCCGAACCGTTTCTTTTACTTCGATGTTACCTTCTGTTCCCTGCTGTTTCTGGTAGCCTGCAATCCATTTTGTCACCAGTGCGGTTACCGCCAGTACTGCTACAAAAATCAGCAGTACCGTGATGAACTGTGCATAACTGTCAGCTTTTCCGGTGAGTATGATCATTAACCCACTACCTTTTTCACTGCTTCAATCACACGCTCTGCCTGGAAAGGTTTTACGATAAAGTCTTTGGCGCCGGCCTGAATGGACTCAATTACCATTGCCTGCTGTCCCATTGCGGAACACATAATCACCTTAGCGCCTCCGTCAATCTTCTTGATCTCCTTCAGGGCCTGAATGCCGTCCATCTCCGGCATGGTAATATCCATCAGCACCAGATCCGGATTCACTTCCTTAAACTTTTCTACCGCCTTCAGTCCGTTTTCCGCTTCACCGGCTACATTATAACCATTCTTGGACAGGATATCCTTAATCATCATCCTCATGAATGCTGCATCATCACAGATCAAAATATTCTTAGCCATTTTATTTTCCTCCATTTGCTTGGTCTATTGTCTGTTTATTTAATAATTTCCGTAATACGCACGCCAAAGCTTTCTTCAATTACAACAACTTCTCCCTTGGCAACAAACTTTCCGTTTACCAGAACATCAATCGGTTCTCCGGCGATACGATCCAGTTCTATGATCGTACCGGGTGAAAATTCCAGGATCTCAGAAATAGATTTCGTTGTTCTTCCGAGTTCTACAGTCACTTCCAGAGGAACATCCTTGATCAGACCGATGTTCTCCTGTCCTGCCATGCCCATGCTGTCATTGGAAAAGCTTTGGAACTGTGCCGGCTGTACATTGACATTCTGCTGCGGCATTCCCATCATGCCCATCTGGTTCATCATATTCATACCGTTCATGCCCATGTTGTTCATCTGGTTCATGCCGTTCATGCCCATGTTGCCCATCTGGTTCATGCCGTTCATGCCCATGTTGCCCATCTGGTTCATGCCATTCATACCCATGTTGCCCATCTGGTTCATGTTATTCATGCCCATCTGGTTCATGTCATTCATACCCATGCCGTTGTTCATTGGCATAGGATCCGGCTGTGTTGCCATAGTCGGTGTTGCAGAACCTGTCTGCGCACCACTATTCTGTGCTCCTGCATTTGCGGGTGCCGTATTGTCAGAAGCTGTCTGTGTGTTCTCTACCGGTTCATTAATATTGCTCATCTGCGTATTGATAAAGGTCTCTACCAGTTTCCGGGCAAAATCAATCGGATACAGCTGCATGATCGTACTGTCTACCAGATCATCGATCTGCATACGGAACGAAATTTTTACAAAAGTACCACCTAAAAATGGAGAAATTTCTTTACCATCCTTCACTTCTGTCAGATCGAAAAGAGAAGACTCAGGCGGACTGATATCAATTACCGTCTGTAGCAAGGTGGACAGTGAAGTCGCTGCAGAACCCATCATCTGGTTCATCGCCTCTGAGATTGCGCTCAAGTGCAATTCTCCCAGTTCTCCGTCCGTATTCGTACCGTCGCCACCCATCATCAGATCGGTGATTACCTTTACATCATGCTCTTTCAGTACCAGAATGTTGGTACCGTCTAATCCCTGTGTGTATTTAATCTGAATAAAAACACAAGGCTTTTCGTAGGTATCCAGCAAAGTATTCCAGGTAGCAAGTGTAACCACAGGTGTCGTAATATTTACCTTGCGGTTTACCAGGGAATATAAGGTGGTAGCGGAAGAACCCATACTAATATTGGCTACCTCGCCAATTGCATCCTTTTCCACATCCGTCAGTGCTTCCCCGTCTCCGGTAACCGGTGCTGTATCTGTCACATATCCACTATTAGTTTCATTTCCGGCCGTACTGCTGCTCTCCGGTACCGGATCCGGTGTCTGTGCACCACCGTCTGTGGTGTCCGACAGATCCATTCCCTGCAGCAGGGCATTTATCTCATCCTGAGATAACATCCCGTCCATCGTTACTCCTCCTCTCTGATCACCGATGTGATCTGAACAGCATACGAATCATTCTCTGTACCGGGCAAGGCTGTAAACTTCTTAAGATTACCCACATACACTTCCATGTCATTGTCGACCCTGGAGTCCAGCCGAATACAATCTCCTACCTGCAGATTCAGGAAATCATTCACCGAAATTGTGCTCTTTCCCAACACTGCTTTGATTGGAATATCCACTCTGCGAATCATGGATTCTATGTATTCCTCGTAGTGTTCATCGTGATTCTCCTGCATTGTGGAGAACCAGTATTTGGTGTTCAGTTTATCCATCACATCTTCCAGGGTAAAGAAAGGAAGACAGATATTTAACATTCCTTCTACTTCCCCAAGCTTCATATTCAGCGTTACAATTGCGATCATATCACTGGGTGCGATCACCTGTGCGAACTGGGGATTCGTTTCTAACCGGCTTAAGACCGGCGAAATTTCAACAACATTCTTCCATGGTTCCCGTAAAAGCTGTGTAAACATGACCAGGAGCTTTTGCAGGATCGTCAGCTCTATATCCGAGAATTCTCTGCTTTTCTCCAACGGCTGACCGCTGCCGCCCAGCATGCGGTCAAGCATGGCATAACAAAGATTCGTTGAAATCTCAATAATAATATTACCGCTCAGCGGTGCAAAATTAACAATTCCAAGCACTGACGGGTTCGAAAGCGCATTGGAGAATTCACTGAAAGTAACCGTTTCCGAACTTGCCACCGTTACCTGCACGTTTTTACGCAGATATACCGGCAGATTTGTTGAGACAAGTCTGCTGTAATGTTCGAATATGATCTCCAGCGTCCTTAAATGTTCTTTTGAGAACTTGGTGGGGCGGCTGAAATCATAATTCTTTACCTGCTTCTCGTCCTCTCCCTGGATCTGCTCCATATCCAGGTCACCGTCTGACAGTTGTTTCAGAAGATTATCAATTTCACTTTGTGAAAGGATATCACTCACAGATCCTCACCTCCTGCCATCTCTTTTATTCGTATCATCAGCCGTACTTCACTCCGCTGATTGATACTTTATAGATGAAATCGGATTGGAACAGATTCTGTACTGCCTGTAAGATTTCTTCTTTCAGACCATCCATATCTTCTCTGCACTCATCTTCTGTATGGGCAGAAACAGTGGCGGTGATTGCATCCTGGATCAGTGTCTTATAGCCGTCCAGTGTCTCACTGCTTCCGTAAGTCTTATAATCTTTATGTTTCTTGTTAATAGAGAAGGATATATCAAACATAATATAATCCTGTTTAGCACCGGGCTCGCTCTTTAAAGGGATTGTCATGGAATCCGCAATATTGTACACCTCGGTATCCGTCAGCGCGACATTTGCTGCGCCTTCCGCACCCGGAACCGTCAGTTCCAGATTCATGGCCGTCGTGATATTGTCCACAAGCTGTGCTGTCTTTTTATTCGTGCCGACAACGCTCACAAGCATCACGCCGCTCAGCACGATATTTACGATCAGGAGTGCCAGAATCAGCACTGTCATCAGATTTTTCTTCATGTTCTTTTGCTTCCTTTCCCTCTCCACATTAACTGCCTGTGGATGGATTATAGATCCGGATCTCAACTCTGCGGTTCTTACTGCGTCCTTCTTCCGTGGAATTATCTGCTACCGGTGAACGGTCTCCCATGCCGGCATGACGCAGATTCGAAGGATCCAGTGAGGTATTGTCTACGAGATAGTAAAACACAGAAAGTGCTCTTGCACTGCTCAATTCTTCGTTATCTGCAAACTTTGCACTGCTGATGGGGACATTGTCCGTGTGGCCTTCTATCTCTATCACGGCATCGCTGCCGTATCTCTCGAGAATCACTCCCACTTTATCCAGAACCGTCTTGGACTGCTCCTTCAGAGAAGCACTTCCTGAATCAAACAGCAGTGCACCCTTCATGGACAGCTGTACATACTGTGCCGTAAAAGAAACACTTACCTGGTCTGCCAGGCTGTCTTCGTCCAGCGCCTCCTGTACCGTTTCGGACAGTTCCTCATTACTTTGCAGATTTTTTTCATTCAAAGCCTCTTCCAGTGCAGCTGCGCTGTCATATTTCTCATAATTATCGGAATCTGTCTCGCTGTCTGCATTTCTCCCAGCATTGCTGATATATTCATCCAGATCGTTTAATTGGCTGACACCGTTACTGATCAGGATGCCTTCTCCTATCGCAGTGGAGCCTGCATCAAAAATGCTGAAGGTGCTGTTAGACATTGCCGCAGCCATCTCGTTCCATTTGTTTGCATCAACGGATGACATGGAAAACAGCATAACAAAGAAGCACAGAAGCAAATTCATCAGGTCGCTGAAGGTCGCCATCCATGCCGGTAATCCAGCCGGTGGATCCTCTGGCTTTCTTTTTGCCATTAAGCTTCACCCCCTGCTTCCTCTTCTCCCTCTGCACTTGTTCTATCCTTCGGAGGAAGGAATGATTTCAGTTTTTCTTCAATGACACGGGGATTCTCTCCCGCCTGTATTGACAACAGCCCCTCGATCATGACTTCTTTCTGCTGCATTTCCACAGCATTGTCCGCCTTTAACTTGTTAGATACAGGTATACAGATCCAGTTGGCAAGTAAGGATCCATACAATGTCGTAATCAACGCAACCGCCATTGCAGGTCCCAGCGTCGAAGGGTCATTCATATGATACAACATATCTACCAGACCGATCAGGGTACCGATCATACCCCAGGCAGGGCCCATGGCTGCCAAAGTGTCCCAGAAACCAATGGTATCCTTGTGTCTTCCCTCTACACTCACCAGTTCTGTCTCCATGATGGCACGTACCAGTTCCGGATCAGTACCGTCCACGATCAGAAGAATTCCTTTTTTCAGGAAGGGCTCTTCCAGATCCGCAGCAGCTTCTTCCAAAGAAAGTAAGCCCTCTTTACGTGCCACATTGGAAAGCTCTATAATCTTAGCAATCATCTCTGATGTATTCAGTGACGGTGCCTTGAAGATCAGGGTAAATGACTTCAGACCCGATATGTAATTCTGTAAGCTCATAGACATGAGGGTACAGGAAAAAGCTCCACCGAAGGTAATGATGGCAGACGCCGGATCCAGATACTCAAAGACTCCGCCCACGCCGGCAGAACTTATGATACCGAATATCAACATGAATAATGCTAATAATATACCCGCTAAAGATGCTATATCCACTTAAATCACCTGACATTCTGCAATTACTTTGCAAAAATATCCTTTCTATACAATATTACAAGATTTTTTATTTCTTGTCTACTTTCTTTTACAATAATTTTCTTCCCGGTGGTAAGTGTAAGCACCGTATCCGGGGTCTCTTCCACCAGTTCAATCAGGTCCGGATTCACCAGTACCTTGACCCCATTGATCTTTGTGACTTCTATCATACCGTTTTCTCCTTCTCCGTCATTCGAATTCTTTCTACATATTATGCATTTTAATCTATTTCCGCATTTTCCTATATAGTACTTTTTTCCCTTGATCTTTTATACACATAAAAGGGACAGGTATTTATCCTATCCCTTTATGTAGTCAAATTATTTTTTTACAACTTATTAACGCTTCAGGTTGGTCAGTTCTTCCAACAGTGTATCGGATACGGTAATGATACGGCTGTTTGCCTGGAAGCCTCTCTGGGTCGTGATCATCTCGGTGAACTCGGAAGACAGGTCTACATTACTCATTTCCAGCTGACCGGTGGACATATATCCGCCACCGGCAGTAATATCTACACCGATACCGTCGAATTCACCAGAGTTCAGCGTTGCGGAGTAGAGGTTGTCTCCCTGTTTCTCCAGACCGGAAGCATTGGCAAATGCCGCGGTGGCGATCTGGCCTAACAGCTTGGTCATACCGTTGTCATAGCTTGCATAGATCATACCATCTTTCTGAATGGATACGCCGATCATATCTCCCAGACGACGTCCGGTTCCCAGGCCGTCCAGGTCACCGCTGGTGGCACCGATGGTAGAAGTACCCTTGTTATCGTAGTTGGTACACTCGGACAGGTCAATGGTAACATCTGAGAAGTTACCGCCCAACTGGGAAAATGCTGCATTAATGTTTAAGTTCGTGGTAGAACCACCGACGCTTTCCAATTTACCGGTGTCTTTATTGAAGACTACATTAGTTCCTTCGAAATAACGGCCTTCCATGGTAATAGCACTGCCGTCTGCCGGGAGGATATCATCCTGACCTTTCATCTTATTGGCGAGCAGATCCTGCATCGTCCACTGTTTAGTAGTATCCTTTGGGTTAGTAATATACAGATTCAGGAATTCATCTGTAGATCCTTCGTAACCGTAAGCTGCCGCAATTGCATCCAGTGCCTGTTGCTGTTTCTGCGCTGCTGTTTCGTCTGCAGGGGCGATCAGGCTTCCATCCGCCTTAAAAATATCAGCAAGGTTGGCCACATCTTTGGTGCCATCCTTTGTTTTCAGCATCGTTCCATCCCACTTGTAGGCATCGGTATTCAATGTCACCTTAGTCTCCATCTTCTGCTGGGTACGGTTACCGAAATCCAAATTTGAAATATCAATTTCAGCTCCGGTAGAATCCAACAGTTTGGTCAATTCCATACTGTAGACATTGGTATTCGGCTCACCGGACTGTTTGAATGTAAACTTCGCAGTATAGCTGTATCCTCTGGCATCAAAGAAGTTCAGATTCACGGATTTACCACTGGCGCTGGTTACATCTTTATCGTTCTCATCCAGAATACCTGAAATATTTGCTTTTGTGGTAGCCTCAGGGGGATAAGTCATATTTGCCGCACTCATAATACGCAGTGCAGATACGGTATCCTGCTTGATATTGCCGGTAGTCTCATCCACACCCCAGCCCATGACATTATAACCGGTACTGGTCATCGCCAGATTGCCGGCGCCGTCGACATAGAAGGAACCGTCTCTGGTGAAGAAGTTCTCGGAGCCGTTGCTGACTACGAAGAAGTTGTCACCGGTGATCATGATATCGAAAGGATTGCCGGTAGACTGTGCGGAACCCTGTGTGGTAATTGCGGTATTGATAGCTCCGCTCTTTACGCCCAGACCGATCTGTTTGGCATTGGTACCGCCGACACCTGTCGTTGCATTGGCACCACTGGCCTTCTGTGTGGTCTGGCTCATCAGTTCACTGAATGTCATGGAACTGGATTTGTAAGCTGTTGTGTTGACGTTGGCAATATTGTTACCGATTACGTCCATTTTGGTCTGGTGTGTTTTCAGTCCTGCCACGCCAGAATACAATGATCTCATCATAGTGCTTGTTCCTCCTGTATCGGAACCGTTCTCCTTCTCTGTCATTCGAAGGAGTCTGACCTCCATTCCGGTCCGGTCTACATAATTACGGCTCCGTTAATATTTGTAAATACATTATCTTGCGTTTCTCTGCTGTCCATCGCGGTAACTACGGTCTTATTCGGTACATTCACGATAAAGGCCAGATCATCCACGATCACAAGCGAGTCCCTGATTCCCTTCTGTCCCGCTTTCTTCGCTCCGTCGTTCAAGCGTTCCAGCTGTGCATCTGTCAGCTCTATGCCTCTGTCCGTCAGTCGTACGGCAGCATGCTTGGAAAATTTCAGTTGCTCTGCCTTCCCGGTGTCCTGCGCTTCGCTTTTTTTCTGCAGGATTTCCTGAAAGGATACGAGATTTTCCTGCGCTTCTTTTACCGTCTTACGGCTGTTTGTCAGATACTGGTTTGCCAGCTGGTCAATGGACAGAAAATTATTTTTCTGAATCTCCATATTCATCGCCCCTCTGTGCCGGTTGCCTGTAAGCCTTTCTATTGCTTACCTCTTGTTACGCTTCCTCTGTTTTTCCGGTCTCTTCCGCGCTTTCGGTATCCTTTTTCTCCTCGGCTTCTTTTGCCGCTTCACGGATTTCCTTCAGTCGTTCGATGTATTTTTCCAGACTGCTTACGGTATCTTTTGCCAGGAAGGATTTCTCATAATTATTCATATCGTTATATTCCTTCTCCAGCTCATCAATGGTCTCTCCATCGGTAAGATCAATGCCATTGACATTCGGAAGCTTGTTCATCTTGACGGTAAAGTTGTAGGCTTTGTTGTATGCATCCAGATAATCCGCATCCACAATCGAATCCAGATCGTCAATGGAATACTTCTTCTCGTTGATGTAGAGATAAGCTTTGTTGTTCTCGTAAGCTACATAGTCTACTTTGCCCTGTACCAGTTTGGTATCTCCGGAAGATGTTGTGGTCTTGATGTAGACCTCCTTGCCTACCAGTGCGCTTGCTCTCTGCAGATCCATGCTGTTTGACATATTCTGCATCTGTTCTACCTGGGAGAACTGTGCATACTGTGCTATGTACTCGGTATTGGAAGTAGGTTCCAGAGGATCCTGATACTTCATCTGGGCTACCAGCAGCTGTAGGAATGCTTCTTTGTCCATGCCGTCACTGCTTGTCTTTGTGGATTTTTTTACGGAAGCCTGTGATGCTGTCTCTACGACTTTTCCGTTTTCCACGGGTGCAACTAATGCCATTTTTTCTTCTCCTTTCATGGTATTTTACTGCTTATGCGGTGAAATCCACCGTATTTCCGTTTGCGGACATCATATCTGCAGCAATCTTGTCTTCTTCGGTCTGCGGTTCTTCTTCCGCAAATGCTGCATTCAGGTTGATTCTGCGTGTGCGTCGTCTGCCGACGCCGGTCCCGCTTTCGCGATTGCTCTGACCGCCTCTGCCCTGCTCCAGATTCTGTTCAAACTGGTGGGTCTGCACGGTCACTTCAATTGCTTCTACCTTCACGCCCTGTTCGGCAAAGCTTTCTTTCAGCTGGATCATCTGACTTTCCAGTGCTGCTTTTACCGTCTCGTTCTGTGTAATGAAGTTCGCGGTAACAACACCGTTTTTCGAAGCCATCTGAATATGAAGTGTTCCCAGACTCTGCGGATGCAGCTGCATCTCCAGATCAGAACTGTCTGCCTTCACGGATACTTTCATGTAATCCATGATCTGACGCATGATATCCTGGGTATCCGTTCCGGATGCTTCACTCGTCCGTGCGATCTGTTCCAGTCCCGATACGAAACTGTCCTGCTTCAGATTCTGCAACAGCAGATTTCCCTGTTGTCCTTCGTTTGCTTCTTTGTGACCGTTTCCGGAATCCTTCGCCTTTTCTTCCTGTGTATTCTGTACGGGAAGTGTCGTGGTCTGCGGTTCTGCCTCTACTGCCGGCAGTTCTTCTGTGCCTTGGGATGTTGTCAGGGACACCTCTGTTGTCTTTTCTTCTGTCTCAACAATAATCACTGGTTCCGTCATCTCTTCTGCGATCTGCGGTACCAGTTCCCGCCACTGATCATCCGTGATCTGTAACTCTTCCTGTGCCTGTCCCACCAGATCTTTCTGCAGATCCATAATTCCTTTGACATCATGATACAGATTCTCATCGGTAAGTAATGCAAAAGAGTCTTCTGCACCGCTGACTGTCATCAGCAGCTCGTTCAGTTTCGCAGGATCTAAAAGATCGGCTGCGTTCATTCCGAGGTCATCCATCACGCTCTGCAATTCTTCTTCACTGACGGAAAATACCTCCGTGATCTGCTGCACCAGATTCTGTACGACGGTTCCAAGCACTTCCTGTGCTCTTTCGGTGTTCTCTGCATCCGTTTTATCTGTTGCAACGTCCTTGTGTTCAGATGTGTTTGTCAGCTTTTCCCGCTGTCTGTCACTGCGTTTCAGAGAATCACCGCGTCTGACATTATTTTGACCTGTCTGTGTCCTGTCGCTGTCCGCCTGCGTTCTGGCATCGCTCTGTGCCTTATTCCATACCGCCTGAAATCCCGTTCCCGCATTTTGTTTTGCCGCGGTAACCATATCAGCCGTTTGGACGTTTCCTGCATTCCCCACACTTTTAATTGTTGTACCTGCCATGTTTCCTCCTTTCCCAGATCGTCATCCGCTTTACGGCAAATGAGACCTGTATTGATACTACATACATTTTATCGGAGAAGCAAACATTTTTCTTAAGACTCCGGATCCATAATTTTCGTGATCTTTGCAGCAACTTCAGAATCCATGGCACCCAGAATCTTTCCTCTGTCATCTGCGCTCATTACCTTCAGAATCCTTGCTGCCAGATCAAGATTATTAGTCATCTTCTCAAAAATAGCTGCCGCCTGCTTAGGTTTCATGGCAGAATATGCTGCTGCGTAATCTTGTACCTCCTGACTTTCCTGCAGCTGCGTCACCACCTGCTTGTAAAGGTATTCCGCGGTGGCAGGATCCATGGATTCATAATACTTCTTATACTCTTCGGCACCGGGTCCTTTGTCGGAGTAAACGACTTCATCATAGAATTCTTTCTGAATACGCTGGAATTCCACCTGCTGTTTTTCGAACTCCTGTAATCTGAGTACTTCTGCCTTCAGCTGGTCTATTTCCTCATCCTTGGTCGCAGATGCATTCTGTGCCTGTTCCAATTGCAGTTCCAGACTCTTGATCTGATCCACGGCATCCTGCAAGCTGGTATATCCGCCATACGCATTGGGATCTGTTGTCTCTGTCACGGAATTTGCGGGCAATATTTTATTCAGCACCGGCACATCCTTTAAGATTGGTGCCACTACCGAACTTCCAAATCCACCGATATCCAGTTTGATCACCGCACAGATTACCGCGATCCACAGCACCACGATCAGTATGGTTGCCGCAAAAGTAAGCAGACTGTTGCCTTCATTGCCGTCTTCCAGGGCATCCTCCTGCTTGGCGATTTCCTTCGCACGGCGCTTGGCTTCTTTCCTTTGTGCCTTCTGATCTTTCTTCAGCTGTTTTTTTTCTTCCGCCAGCTGTTTTCTCTCATTATCTGCTGTTGCCTCTTCCGGCGTTTTTTCTCTTGCCATATATCCTCCACTTCCTGCCTACCGGACTTTTTGTCCATACGTATAGCTGGTCAGTTCATCGATTGACTTACTTTCCGCATGATTTTCTTCCTGCAAAAAGGCTTCGAAAGCCTTTTCCCGAAGGGTCTCATGCATCTTTCTTTCTTTCATGGCATCTGCCATGTGTTCTCTGGCCGTTTCCACATTCTCCTTTGCTTTTTCCACACGGATACGCTGTGCGGCCACCATGCTGTCCATCTTCAAAAGAGCTTCCTTATTCTCCTCAATAGCACGCAGATCCAGCCTGCCCTGTAACAGGCTGCCGGACTTTTCTTCGTATGCTCTCTTGCGGTCTTGCAGCCGCTCCAAATGCTCCGTTTCCACGCCCAGTGCCGCCAAAGCCGCACCAAATTCCTGCTTTGCCTGCGTTTCCATCTTTTCTTTGATATTCAGGATGTTCTGTAAGGAATATCTGAATCTGGCCATTTACCTCACTCCTGATCCGCAAATAAATCTTCCAGCATCTTTACGCTCTCCTCAAACGTGAACTTTTCCTCTGTGCTCTGACACAGGAATGCGTTCACGGCATCAATCTTGGAAATCGCATAATCAATGCCGGGGTTACTTCCCTTTTTGTAGGCACCGATATTGATCAGATCTTCTGCTTCATGATAGGTAGCCAGTACATTTTTCAGTTTATTGGCTGCCTGTTTGTGTTCCCTTGCAGCGATCTGGCTCATGCATCTGGAGATGCTCTGTAAAATATCGATTGCCGGATAATGATTCTTATGTCCGAGTTTTCTGCTCAGCATAATATGACCGTCGAGAATACTTCTCGCCGTGTCAGTAATCGGTTCATTAAAATCATCACCATCCACCAGGACAGTATACAATCCCGTGATAGACCCCACCGCAGCTCTGCCGGCACGCTCTAAGAGCTTTGGCATCTCCGAATATACACTGGGCGGATAGCCCCTGGTCACAGGCGGTTCCCCACTGGCCAGACCGATTTCTCGCTGTGCCATGGAGAAACGGGTCAGGGAATCCATCATCAACAGGACATCTTTTCCCTGATCTCTGAAATATTCTGCAATTGCCGTTGCTGTCTTGGCAGCCTTGTTTCGTTCCAGTGCCGGTCTGTCGGACGTAGCCACGACTACGACCGATCTGCGCATACCTTCCTCGCCCAGATCCCTTTCGATAAATTCTCTGACCTCTCTGCCGCGCTCACCGATCAGTGCAATGACATTGATATCCGCCTTGGTGTTACGGGCAAACATACCCATCAGGGTGGATTTGCCCACACCGGAGCCGGCAAAGATGCCGATTCTCTGTCCTTTTCCGACCGTAATCATGCCGTCTACCGCTTTGACCCCCAGTGGCAGCACCTGATCAATAATCGTTCTCGACATCGGATCCGGCGGTGCCGCTTCCACAGGATATGCGGTTCCCACAATTGTTTCCCCGTCAATGGGAATCCCCAGTCCGTTCACCGTTTTTCCCAAAAGCTTGTCGCTTACCGTCACTTTTAAAGGGTCTCCGGTATTTTCCACGATACAGCCCAGTCCGATGCCATCCACAGAATCATAGGGCATCAGAAGTGTCTTCTTGTCACGGAATCCGACCACCTCTGCCATGATTGGCTTTGCGTTATCCGTAGCCGGCAGGATTCTGCACAGATCCCCCAGTCGGGAATCCGGTCCCGCAGATTCTATCGTCAGTCCCACGACATTTACTACTTTTCCGAGTTTCCGGTAAAAAGTCTTGTCTGCTAATTTTTGATATTTTTCAAAATCTATCGTTTTAATAACCATCGATCAGCCTTCGTACGATAATAATTTTAGCTTCTGGCGCAATTCCGACAGCTGGGTTCCGAGTCCGCAATCGAAGATGCCGATTTCCGTCTCGATCATGCACTCTCCTTTGCCGAGTGTCTGATCTTCTATGATTTCCACTGTGCTGTTCGGAGAAGCCGCTTCCGACATGATCTGCTTTTTCTGCATGCTGACATAAGGATAATCCTCTTTGGATACATGGATCAGAAAGCTTTTGCTGTCCTCTGTCCTTCGCATGGTCGAAGCGATCAGATAACACAGAACCTCTCTGTAAGAATGCAGATCCACATGGAAAATATGTTCATAAATACCGGTAATCGTATCCACAAACTGCGGTTCCAGTTCGTCCATCTTTTTCTGGTATTCCGCCTCCAGACTTGCCGTCTTTTTTTGAAACTCCGCCGCTCTCTTTGTCTCCATTTGTGCCGCTGCAGCTTCCGCTTCCTGCAATCCCCGGGTTTTAGCCTGTTCCAGCACAGACTGTTTTTCAGCTTCTGCCTGTGCTCTTGCTTCCTGCAAAATGCTTTCCGCCTGTGTTCTGGCATCTTCCAGAATCTTCTGTGCCTCTGCCTCAGCATCCTCTTTCATCTTTTGCAGGTCTTCTCCTGCCTTAATTACATTGCCGGAGGTCTGCGCATTTTCCTCTGCCTCATCCGTATCCGCTACAAGTGCATCTACTTTGTCTGCAGCAAGTCCCGAGACAAACCCGGTGTTTTCTTCCTGCTGCATTTTGGCGGATAACTCCCGGATTCTTTTTGCTACCAGTTCATTGGTATTGATCACTCTGGCATCTTCTTCCACAAGTTTTGTGTATCCCCGTTTGAAAAGATTACTAGACAACGATCTCGTCACCTCCGCCTCTGGAAATAATAATCTCACCGGCATCCTCCAGCTTGCGGATGATATTTACGATCTTCTGCTGTGCCTCTTCTACATCCTTCATTCGCACAGGACCCATAAATTCCATATCTTCCTTGATCATGACTACCAGACGTTTCGACATATTGTTAAATACTGTATTCTGTACCTGTTCATTTGCCCCCTTCAGTGCGATTGCCAGGTCATTGTTGTCCACATCACGCAGCACGCGCTGAATGGCCTTGTCGTCCAACAGCAGGATATCTTCGAATACAAACATCTTTTTGCGGATCTCGTCTGCCAGTTCCGGCTCTTCGATCTCCAGTGTTTCCATAATATGTTTTTCTGTTCCTCTGTCTACCGTATTTAAGATATCTACCACTGCATCCACGCCGCCGATGATCGTGTAATCCTGATTTACCAGACTTGCCAGTTTGGATTCCAATACCTTTTCCACTTCCTTGATGACATCCGGGCTGGTACGATCCATCACAGCAATACGTCTTGCCACTTCCGCCTGGCTGTCGGGTGGCAGTGCCGATATGATCAGTGCTGCCTGACTCGGAGACAGATAAGATAAAATCAAAGCAATCGTCTGCGGATGTTCATCCTGAATGAAGTTGATCAACTGGCTGGCATCCGTCTTACGCACAAATTCGAACGGTTTTACCTGCAAAGAAGCCGTCAGCTTGCCGATTACATCCATTGCCTTGTCGGATCCCAGTGCTTTCTCCAAGAGTTCCTTCGCATAATTGATACCGCCCTCTGCAATATACTGCTGTGCCAGACACACCTCATAAAATTCATTGATTACTTCCTCTTTTACCTGTGGTGTCACGCTTCTGGTATTGGCAATTTCCAGTGTCAGTTCTTCGATTTCTTCTTCTTTTAAGTGTTTAAAAATGCCCGCCGATCTTTCCGGTCCCAAAGAGATCAGAAGGATTGCAGCTTTCTGCAGTCCTGAGATTCCGCCGTCTGCTTTTGTTCTTGCCATATTTACTCCGATCCGCCTCTTATACTGTCAAGGCGCGTATTTCTTAACCCCAGTCTTCGTTCAGCCAGTTGCGTAATAACGCAGCCGCAGACTCCGGGTTCTCATCTACAAATTTTTCGATCATCTTACGTGTTTCGGACTTAGACTCCACATCAATATCTTCCAGTTCAGATTCCGGTGTCGACTGCAGCATATTCTCCACAGATACCTCTTCTTCCTGCTGCACTTCCTGTCTGGAACGCATGCTGTGCAATACTACAAATGCCAATAATCCGAGAATCAGTACCAACATTACAATACTGAGAATCGTCTGCCAGCTGACCTGTGCACTCTCTTTGTCATAAAAGATAGGACTTTCGTAGGCAATAATCGTAATATTATCCTGACTGATGCCGGTAGCATTGGCTACCAGACTGTACATATCCTGATCTACATCGATTTTGGTATCCGCACTGTTCTGGGACTTGTATTCTTCCCAGCTGGTACCGTCTAAAAGTCCCTGTCTTTTGACATCCTCGTAATGAATTTCTTTATAGGTAATTGCCGCAATCGATATGGAGGAATTGCTGTAATTGATACCTCCCGCCGGTGTAACTGTATCTGTGATAGATTCGTTCGGCAGATAATCCCTGCTGGTCTCGGAGGTTGATGATGAACTGTTATTACTGTCAGGAGATACATACGTCGTGTTGCCACTCTCGCCGTTGGAGGTAGTACCCGGTACTCCACCACCGTCGTTGGTATTCTCACTCTCATAAGTCTCCTCATGGGAAAGCATGCCTTCGGTTCTGTCAGAGTTTGCATAGTATTGTTTTACCGTCTCTTTATAATCGGAAAAATCCATATTCAGATGGCTGGTAACTGCGGCATCATTATACTGTTTAGTTCCCAACAGTACTTTTTTTACCTGATTGGCGATCATGGCTTCTGCCTGGTTCTGTAATTCCTGCATGGAATTGGCAATTCCCGCAGAGGTATAATCATCTCCGCCCGCAAACAACAGATTGGAGTCTGTATCCATGATCGTAATATTGGCCGTGGTATCGTTGCGAAGCCAGGTAGCCACACACTTTGCCAGTGCCGCCGCATTAGATGATGTGAAGTTGCCGTCCAGTTCCAGCTGGATAAATGCGGAAGCCTCTTCCTTCTGTGCTGCCAGCGTTCCGTTATCTTTCGGGAAACTCAGGTGTACCTTCGCAGATTTTACCGCACTCTGCGCTTCGATTGTCTGAGTGATATATTTTTCCAGGTAAGAATTATACAGTCTTTCCTTATCCGTAGCAGTCGTGGACATACTGCTTCCCAGGTAATCATTCAGATTCAGTGAATCCGGAACATACCCTGCGGAACCCAGTGCCAGATTTGCCGCGCTCTGCTGGCTGCTCTCTACATCGATTTTCAGTCCGTCATTGGATTCTCTGTGTGTAATCCCGGCACTGTCCAGCGTATCTATGATCTCCGATGCCTGCGCTGTCGTCTCACAGCTGATCAGCCGTACATACTGTGGTTTGGTCATGACATACATGATAATCGCGAACGCAAAAATCACGACAGCCACAGCTCCGATGATAATACTCTTCTGCCTGGTGGTGAATTTATTCCACCACTCCAGTATTTTTGCAGGTATTTCTTTTAATCTGTCTGCCATTGCAGCTTACTCCTCTTACGTCAAGAATTCACTTTGCCTGATCAGATCTGAATCTGCATCAGTTCCTTATATGCCTCCATCACCTTATCACGGATGGCTACGGTATATTGCAGCGCCGTAGAAGCCTTCTCCATGGCAATGGTAAGATCATGGGTGTTATCCGTTTCACCCAGTGCAAAGCGGATCTTCTCATTCTCGGCATCCGAGAGATAACTGTTGGTAGTCTTTACATTATCAATTGCTGTATTCAGAAAAGCTTCGAACATCGTGCCTTCTGCTTTTTTCTCTTTCTCAGCGAGCATCCCCGTCAGAGAAGTCGGTGATACTGTGGCAGTACCGTTTACACTGTTCAAAGCTGTAATTGCTGAAATATCCATTTTAATAAACCATGTCCTTCCTTACATGTATTCCGGTTCCGTGGTCTGTGGAAACCGGTAACAGGGATCCGTCAGATTACTGACCAATCTCCAGTCCTTTTAATGCCATGGACTTACTGGCACCGAATGCCGTAGAATTAGCCTCATAAGATCTGCTGGCATCGATCAGATCCGTCATTTCCTGAACGATATTCACGTTAGGATATGTCACATAGCCGTTCTCGTCCGCATCGGGATGGGAAGGATCGTATACCATGTTCATCTCTGTCGTAGTATCTTCAAAGATCTGGCTTACCTTTACACCGCTGCCCGAGTAGCTGCTGCTCACATTGTGCAGTACCTGGCTGAAGGTCTGCTGAGGATTTTTCTCCTGGAAAGTAACGATCTTCCTTCTGTAGGGGGTGCCATCCTCGGTTCTGGTCGTATTGGCATTGGCAACATTCTCAGAGATCACATCCATACGCAGTCTCTGTGCAGTAAGTCCCGATGCCGTAACATCAAATGCTGAAAACATACTCATATACTAATTCCTCACTTCATCACAGTCTGTAAATTGGTAAATTCCTGATTAATGCTGCTGATCAGCCCCTGATACTTCAACTGGTTCTCTGCCAGCATCACATTCTCGTTCTCAATATCCACATTATTGCCGTCCAGGCGGTAAGAATAATTGGCATAGTCCGTATAAGCTCTGCCACGCAGCCGGCTCAAATTCACATTTGCCACCTTGTCGTCCATTGTCTGGTACCTGTTGTTGCCCAGAGCCTTCTGCAGTACCGATTCGAAAGCCACATCCTGTCTCTTGTATCCCGGGGTGTCCACATTGGCAATATTATTGGAAATCGCTTCATTCCGCTGCCATGCGGCATCCGCTGCCCGATCCAGAACATTGATATAGTCAAATGCATTTGTCTGTATCATATTACCTCACATTCTGCGGTTTTCTTACATCAAAGCATAAAACCGCTTTTACCATAGACCTATACTACTCTATTATAAATTATTTCGACAAAAACACAATACTTAAAATATGCGCTCTCACAATAAATATAAAGAAAAGAGACTATTTTCTGCAATAGTCTCTTCTTCCCAAATTTTTACAATAATGACTTAATATGGCACTTTTTATTTAATTTCTGCCATTCTGACGCTTTAATTCTTCAATCTCATCAAATACGGCATCATTCAATACCTTGATATAGGTGCCCTTCATACCGGAAGAACGGGATTCGATCACACCGGCACTTTCGAACTTTCTTAAAGCATTGACGATCACAGATCTGGTAATTCCCACTCTGTCGGCAATCTTGCTTGCCACAAGGATTCCTTCCATGCCGTTAAGTTCATCAAAAATATGAGTAATCGCTTCCATCTCCGAAAAAGAAAGTGTGCTGACCGCAGATTTTACGACTGCCACCTTACGGCTTTCCTCCGCACTTTCTTCATTCACTGCACGCAGCATTTCCAGTCCTACGACTGTGGTGCCGTATTCGCAGAGGATGATGTCATCAATATCATATTGTTCATTACATTTATAAATGAACAATGTCCCCAGTCTCTCGCCGGCAATCTCGATGGGTGTGATAATTGCCTGAAACTTTCTGGTATCAATTTTTTCGAATCCCAGGGTCTCCAGGTTGACATTTTCCTTGGTCGATAATACGCCCAGTAATCTCTCATTCAGCATAGGATCGATAAAACCGCCGACACTGTCATCCAAAAGTTCCGTGATCGGTTCGATTCCGTCGGATTTCCCTACTCCGAGTACTTTTCCTTTTCTGCTGATCACCAGTACATTGGAATTCAGTATCTCACGCATTACCTTACAGATATCGCTGAATACCACTTTGCTGGAATTGTTGTTGTGTAATAGTTTCCCGATTTTACGTGTTTTGTCCAACAATTGTACGCTGCTCATCTATCTTCCTCCGTCTACACATACTACGAACCACCAGATGTTATGCACATTGTAGCACATGTAAATTCAGATTACAATGAAAATAGCGTTAATTTATGAGAAAATTCTGACAGTATGACCAACTATCTTTCTTCCGTCGGTTTATTTTTTACAAAACCACACTGTTCATCCATACAAACCAGCTTATTTCCTTTTTCCAACAGCAATTTACCGCAACGGGGACATTTTTCTCCCGAAGGCTTCTGCCATACCATAAAATCGCATTCCGGATTGTCGATACAGCCGTAATATCTTCTGCCCTTTTTGGTCTTCTTCATGACAATATCCTTGCCACACTTCGGACACGCCACACCGATCTTTTCGAAATAAGGTTTGGTATTGCGGCACTCAGGGAAACCGGGGCAGGCCAAAAATCTGCCGTGCGGACCGTATTTGATCACCATACGTCTGCCGCACAATTCACAGATTTCGTCTGACTCTTCATCCGCAATCGTTACTTCTGCCAGATCTTTTTCCGCATTTTTCACAGCTTCGTCCAGATCCGGGTAGAAATTAGCCACAATAGTCTTCCACTTTACGGTGCCTTCTTCCACACCGTCCAAAAGTGCTTCCATGTTGGCGGTAAAGTTCACGTCCACAATCGTGGGGAAAGCTTCCTTCATCATCTTGTTGACCACTTCGCCAAGTTCTGTAACATACAGGTTACGGTTTTCCTTGGCAATATATCTTCTGGCAAGGATCGTGGTAATGGTCGGTGCATAAGTACTGGGACGTCCGATGCCCAGTTCCTCCAGTGCACGTACCAGACTTGCCTCGGTATAGTGTGCGGGCGGCTGGGTAAAATGCTGCTTCGGATCAAAATCCAAGAATTCCAGTACACTCTTCTCGTCCAGATTACTGCCCAGTACATTTTCCTCTTCCTTGTCATCGTCCTGCGTATAGACACTCATAAAACCATCAAAACGCATTCTGGAAGCAGCAAGGGTGAAAATCTGATCTTTTGCCTGGATCTTTACGGATGTAGTATCGTACTGTGCTGCGCTCATGCGGCTTGCCACGAAGCGCTTCCAGATCAGCTGGTACAGGCGGAACAAATCTCTGGGCAGCTGTTCCTTGACCGCAATGGGCATACGGTTCAGATCCGTGGGACGGATGGCTTCATGCGCGTCCTGAATCTTCTGGCTGCTCTTTTTCTCTGTATTTACCGTAGTCTTATAAGTTTCTCCGTAATGCGCATCGATAAACTCCGCAGCCTGTGCTTCCGCTTCTTCGGATACACGGGTGGAATCGGTACGCAGATAAGTGATCAGACCGACTGTGCCTTCTCCCTTGATATCGACGCCTTCATACAACTGCTGTGCCAGACGCATGGTCTTCTGGGTAGAGAAATTCAGCACCTTGCTGGCTTCCTGCTGCAGCGTGGAAGTCGTAAACGGCAGCGGCGCCTTTTTCACACGTTCTCCGTGCCGTACTTCCTTGACTTCGTATTTCGCACCCTTCAGAGACTCCATGATCTGATTGGCCTGTTCTTTGCTGCCGATCCCCTGCTTTTTCTCCGTGGTGCCGTAATATTTTGCACAAATAGGCTTTTTCTCGCCCTTTACCTTCAGATTTACATCCAGAGACCAGTATTCTTCCGGAATAAATGCATTGATCTCATCTTCTCTGTCGCAGATAATGCGCAGTGCAACGCTCTGTACACGTCCGGCACTTAAGCCGCGCTTGATCTTCGCCCACAGAAGCGGTGAGATCCGATATCCCACCATACGATCCAGTACTCGTCTCGCCTGTTGTGCATCTACCAGATTCATATCGATCTCTCTGGCATTTTTCAAAGATTCCTTGACCGCACTCTTGGTGATCTCATTAAAGGTAATGCGATATACTTTTTTATCCTGCAATTTCAACGCATAGTATAAATGCCAGGAAATCGCTTCTCCTTCGCGGTCCGGGTCGGTTGCGAGATAAATTTTCTCTGCCTTCTTCACTTCCTTGCGCAGTGATGCCAGAAGGTCTCCCTTTCCGCGGATTGTGATATATTTCGGTTCATAATCATGCTCTACATCAATTCCCAGCTGACTCTTGGGCAGGTCCCTCACATGCCCCTGGCTGGCCATAACTTCATAATTCGCCCCCAAAAATTTTTTGATTGTCTTCACCTTCGCCGGTGACTCTACAATTACTAAATATTTTGCCATAT
>CAKRRS010000024.1 GCA_934394665.1 uncultured Acetatifactor sp.
ACCTTGTTCACGCACTGAATTCCATCTTCCACACGCTCGATCACAAGCCCTGCTTCTTCCAGAATCGTCACTGCGATTTCCGCATTCAGATCATTATCCTCCGCCAGCAGAACATGCTTCCCCTGCAGAGTTTTTCCCAGATCGGATGCTTCTGCTGTTTCTGTCTTCCGGCTGTAATAGTTCTCGTCCGCTATTTTATGCATCAGCGTAAACGTAAATACGGTTCCTTTTCCCGGTTCGCTTTCCACTTCCAAACTGCCACCCATCAGGTCGACCATTTTCTTTACGATCGGCATTCCCAGACCGGTTCCCCCGACTTTTCCGGTCGTTGTATTGCGTTCACGACTGAATGGTTCGAATAACATAGGAAGATATTCTTTGTTCATGCCAATACCGGTATCTTTTATCTCGGATTTTACCTTCATGTATCCTTCTTTTTCACAGGGCAGTTCTTCTACAGTGATCGTTACCTTTCCGCCTCTCGGCGTGTATTTCATAGCATTACTGACAAGATTTACATAGATCTCCCGGATTTTTGTACCATCACACAGGATATTTCTATGTGTGATCTGCATGCTGCCGCTTAGATGAATTCCTTTTTCTTCCGCTTCAGATGAAAATGTACTTATGATTTCGTCTACTATCTCACCAACCCTTTCATAATTCTCCTCTACGTCCATCTTGCCGCTTTCAATCCGGGCCATATCCAGTACATGATTGATGATGGACAATAACAGCTTCCCGGACTGTTCGATTTTCTTCTGATAATCCAGCTGCTTCGGTTCTGTCAGCAGTGATTTCATCAGCTGGTTATATCCCAGGATCACATTCATTGGCGTACGGATGTCATGGGACATATTGTTCAGGAATTCCGTTTTAGCTTTGTTTGCATTTTCTGCGGCAGCGTATGCTTTTTTCAGCTTTTCTTCCTGCATACGTTCTTTTTTGATCAGACTGTCAATATTTCTTGTTCCGACGACAGCCATCCTCGTTCCATCTTTTTTCTTTCCATATGCCACTCTTACCTGATGATAGCTGATCCCTGTCTCCGTCTGAAACTCGTATGTCATGGAATAATCCTCTTCCCGTGAACGCAGGACTTCCAGACCCAGCTGCTTTTCAAATGCTCCGTTGGTGTTATCAGATACCATCGTCTTAGCATATAAAGGAATTATTTTTGACCATTTGTTATCACATTTTCTGCAGAAATCTGAAATAATCTTTCCGTTCTCCCCGGACTCACGATATGAAAACACCCGGTCTTTGTCCAGTTCTACTACCAGAACAGAAAAAAATACTTTGTCAAGGCCTTCGATAATCTCTCTTTGAAGCTCTATCTCCTGCTCTTTTTTCATGATTTCATCTATAGAACGGAAACCGAGGATGATCTTAAAATGATCTTCCTCATTGGATAAACGTACTGCCCTTGCCAGAAAATGTCTGAAGCCACTCCCATTTGGTATCGTCTTATAATAAATCTCTATGCTGTCTGTTTCTTGTAATTCATTCATAAGATACTCCGGCAAAAGTCTTTCCAGATACTCCGGAGCGGATTCTTTGATCAGGACATTTTCAAAAAAATACCGGACTCTCTCTGAATAGCAGTTACTTCCACGAACTGACTGCTGCTTTTCTTCAGGGTCATTGTGCGTAAAGGTATCCCCTTTTACGACTTCAAAGGTGTCCTGCTTTAGATCACACAAAAGTATCGTTGTATAATCCCTGGATAAAGCGGATAATATCCGGTTACGTTCGTTCAGGATCCGGTTGCTGTCTTCCAGCTCTTTCTCTTTTTTTTCTTTGTCTTTAACAAAATCCGTAATGTCTGTAATATTTCCCTGAAAGAATATCTGATTGCCGGATTTCACTAATGTAGTGGCGTCTGTGACCCAGTGATAACCGTCCTTCCCAAGCAGCCGGTAAATCTGATCCTGTGTAAATCCATATCCGCATGTGCCAAGTATACGGGCGACATATTTTGCAGAAAGATTCCGGTCATCCGGATGCAGCATATTGTCAAACTTATTATGGAATTCTGTCTTGATCTCTTCTCTTGTCCACCCAAGAATCGCAAGGAATCTGTCACTGATAGATAAGAACGGGTGCCCTTCTTCCAAAGAACATCTGTGGTAACCACCGGGTATTTGACTGATGGTGGCCTGAGACAGCATATTTTGCTCTTCCAGCCTCTTATGCCGTTCCACGAAAGCTGTCATATCCCGGCAGGCACTGATAATAGCCAGTTTCCCATCCTCTGTCCGTATGACTTTTCCTTTATCCACCGTCCAGAACCAGGATCCGTCTTTTCGTGGCATACGATATGTGGTCTCATAGGTTAATCCCTCATAATACTCGCCCCCGATATCCATTAGGACCTGTGCTCTGTCATCGGGATGGATCGTGTTAATAACTTTTCCGTCAATTGCTGCAACCAGTTCTTCCACTGCATCATACCCAAGCATCCGTGCCATTTCTTCATTGGCATAATAAACCGGAAACTCCTCCTCACAATATCCACCGATCAGTCCGTTTGTTCCCTCTGTGATCATAAAATCTGTCAGCATCTCTTTTTGTACTTTATCCGGTATTATTAACTGTTTCATGTTCCTCAACCCTATATCCTTTTATCACGGAGCTTTCCTATCAACGAATCGTTCTTTAATTTATGTAAAAAAGCCGATTTTATTATACTTTCATGCTACACAGTACACAAGAAAAACCTTAATGAAACATCACTTTCTCGCTATGAAATGCTCTGGTCAGGCCATATACCAGTATCCCCGCGACGCACAGATTCACTGCGGCGGTGACCAGGATTTCCACCGGTTGATAAGCAAAGGAAAAGATGCCGTTCATGCACTGTGCACTATTATAGACCGGGATGAGATAACGGTATAGCGGTATCTTATTTTCCTTTGTCAGCATAGGTGCCAGGCTGACAAAGGTGATCAAGATCATCAAAGGCGAGACTGTCGTAGATGCCTCCTTGACACTCTTGGCAAATGCCGAGATCAATGAAATAGCAGACACCAGCACCAGCACTGTAGACAATATCACGATGAGTAACATGATATAATCCATGGGAACATAAACCGAGGAATCCACACCTGTCATCTCCCCTCCCATCATTTTCGGCAGTGCTGCAAACGTTCCGATGAAGCTGGAACATCCCGCCAGAAGTGCTATGATACTGAAGGAAAACACTTTCCCCAGTGCCAGGGAGCTTCTCTTTATCGGCGTTACCAGCAGGGTGGCCATAGTACCACGCTCTTTCTCTCCTGCAATGGATTCCGGTGCCACAGCCATACATCCACTGTACAGAAACATCATCAGAAGCATCGGCATCATCAGGGAAAACATCTGCCCCGTGGTGTCCTTGCTGGTGGCACAGTCATAATATACAGAGTCTCCGGCATTGATATCCAGCTTATTTGCCAGAGAATTCTCATATTCCTCCAGTATCTCCGATACCTCACTGAAAAACCTGGAAGACTCTGTCTTGGCAGAATTATAATAGATTTCCACATTGGGAGCCGGTTCTTTGCTGTCCACTCGATACTCTGTGACCGCTTCGTCAAAATTCTGCGGAAATATCACCAGACCATCGACCTGTTTATCCTGTATTTCCTGCCGTATCTGTGTCAGCTGCTCTCTGTCCGCAGGATGCCAGTCCACCCGGAGCGTCCGTAGATTTTCCTGCAGGGATTCCGGCAGATCAACTACATAGGCCTTTGCCACGTAAGTCTCCTCAGGCAGCAGACGCTTCATCATGATGTTGCCCAACAGACTATATACCAGATAAATCATACATCCCGGCAGCAGAAGTGTTGTGATCACCAGCCGTCTGTCCCCGAAAAACCTTGCCAGTTCCTTTTTCATCACGGTTAGGGTATTATTCTTCATGTGCTTCTCCTTCCCTGTTTACAGCTTCATAGATCTCAAAGAAGCGTTCCTCCAGGCTTTTCTCCCCACAGAGCGTCCACAGATCCTCACAGGCTGCCATACGTCCATTGATCATAATTCCCACACGGTCACAGATTTTCTCTACCAGGGTAAATATATGGGTGGAGAGAATGATCGTTTTCCCCTCATCCTTCAGATCTGACAGAAAATCCGTCACCACCTTTGCCGTCAGAATATCCAGTCCGTTGGTAGGTTCATCAAAAATAATGATCTGCGGATCATGCACCAGGGAAATCACCAGAGAGACCTTCTGCTTCATTCCCGTGGACAGATCCCTGATCCGCACCTGTGCAAACTCCCGAATACCAAAGCGTTCGAAAAGCATGGCTTTCCGGACATCCCTCCTGTCTGCCGGAATTCCATACAGTTCAGAGAAAAAGTCATACAAATAATCCGGGGTAAAAAAATCCTCCAGCTTCAGTTCACTGGTGAGAAATCCTATTTTCCGTCTTACCTGCTCCGGCTGAGTCACTATACTGCTGCCATCCAACAAGGCATCTCCGCTGTCCGGCTTTAATAGCGTCGCCAACATACGCAGTGTCGTGGTCTTGCCGGCTCCGTTGGGTCCCAATAGTCCGAACACTTCTCCCTTCCGTACACAAAAGCTCACATGATCCACCGCCGTTTTCACCTTCAATGCACTGCGTTCCGTTTTTCGCTGTTTTGCAGACAGATGAAACGTCTTGCTGATCTCCTGTATCCGGATCAGTTCCTCCATTTCATTACCTCCTCTCATCATCCACTCTGTTCTTCACAGAGTCTTACACTTTTCGTCAGATTGCAGGAATTCCCGCAATTCCCATCACAACACAGATAACCCACAAAAGCAGCAGATGCGCGGGATAGAAAAAGTAAAAGAAATATTTATTCTGCCGCCCTCTTGCTCCGTTGTAGAACCAGATCAGAAGAAACGAAAGTGCTGCGATCATCTCCATACCGTCCATCAGTAAAAATGCAATGACGCCTGCCCAGATCTGCGCTTTCCTGCGGCTGCGGAACAAATACAATACCGTGATCGCAAGGATTCCCTTAAAGCTGTAATCCGTCTTAAGAACCAGAGCCAACACACTGCCTGCAACGATAATGACAGCATAAAGTCCCACACCTGCAAGCTTTCTCCATGTCTCCGGGCCCGACAGCCGCTGATCCACCAGCCGAAGTCCGGCAATCACCATGAGACCGATGAAAAGTGTGAAAAATACATTCTGGTATTGCATATTCCAGAGTCTTCCGCTGAAAGCCAGATCAAACGGTATCTCAGAAATCAGTGCAAATAAAAGCATTCTTCCCAAATATCTTTTCACATTGTGAGTCCTTTGCAACCCCTCTGCCAGTAAAAAGCAGTATATGGGGAACGCCAATCTTCCAATGATACGCATTGCCAGATAAATTCCATACAACCCACTGTTTTGCCCCATCCAGGCATCGTAGGCCTCCTGACTCACCATGGCTGCATACAGACCATTTTGAATCAACACCCTCGCCATGATCACGGCTCCGATATGATCGATCAGCATGGTCACTACTGCAATATTTTTCAGCACAGCACTGCTGAGACCCCGTTTCCCCGTTATTTTCCCTGTCTGTATTACTTCTGTCTGCATCCTTATGTTCCATCCTCGTCTTGTTTGTATTATTTAATTAGTACAATAATATATTTATATTGCTTTGTCAAGCAACACGACCGCCGCAGAATATGAAAAAACTCCATGCAGATACGATTCATGCGTCTGCACAGAGATTCTTGTTATTTTCTTATTTAGCGATTGCCAGCTTTTCAAACTCCGGACGGACCTTGCGGACTACTTCCATCAGTCTGGGAGAAAATACGCCACACTCACCGTTGACGATCATGTGGAAGGCTTCCTCAGGGGAGAAGGCATCCTTATAACACCGTTCATTTACCAGTGCATCATACACAATGAGAACCTTGTTCTTCACTTATTTTCCTCCTTAAACATTCCGAAATACGGAAATGGCACCCTCTTTTTTCTTCAGTGTAACGTTCTTAATGGGTTTGGAATTCCATCTGGAACCATTGATATTTACCAGTACTCCCGGATACAGACTTCCACGGATCACAATCTTCACCTGATCGGCTCTGTCTCTCTCCTTCTGCAGTTCTTCCTGCCGCACGTACTTCCGGCGCATATTTTTTTCTGAAATCTGCGTAGGCACTTTAATCCTTATCCTCTCATAAGTCTGTTCCTGTCTCCAGGTCTATTCTGCCATGTTTCGGATTGCATCTATGGTATTTCGATACTCCTTCTGCACTTCCCCGTAAGCTTCTTCGTATCCGTCAAACTCTCTGCCTCTGAGTTTCTCCGTAAGGAGCGCACTGACCTTATAAAGTCTGTCCAGTCCCAGATTCAGACAGATTCCTTTTAAGGTATGAGCCGCCCGGAAAGCCTCCTCCGCATTCTGTTCTTCCACTGCCTTTACCAGATTCCCATAGCTGGGATCATCCGGGAATTTCAAGGCGAATCGTTTCACCATTGCCTCGCTTCCCATTCTGCCCAATACATCTTCGAAGTTGGATCCCATACTCTCGTAGCATTCCTGTACTGTCATCTGTATTTATTCCTCTCTTTGTTCGTATTCTTCCTTCACTCTGTCCCTGATATCCACCAGGCATTCCAGTAAAAGAGGATGAAAGCTGCCACATTCGCCGTTCTGGATCATCTCCAATGCTTTTTCCGGTGAAAATGCTTTTTTATAAACACGCTCACTTACCAGCGCATCATACACATCTGCCAGGGAGACCACCTGTGCAGATATCGGAATCTCCTCTCCCTTCAATCCGTCCGGATAACCTCTGCCGTCGTATCGTTCATGGTGCCACCGACAGATCTCATAAGCGATTTTCAACAGCTCCTCGTCCTGATATCTCTTCAGACTTTGCAGCATCTCTGCGCCGATTACACTGTGCTGCTTCATAATTTCAAATTCTTCCCCGGTCAGCTTCCCGGGCTTATTCAGAATCTCCTCGGGGATACCGATCTTGCCAATATCATGCAGGGATGACGCCATAGTGATCATGGATCTCTCTGCCCAGGACAGAGGATATTTATCCGACTTTACTGCCAGCCGCTCCAACAGCATTCCCGTGATCATGTTGATCCGCATTACATGCATACCGCTTTCACCGTTGCGAAATTCTACAATATGACTCAGAATGCTGATCATCATTTGATTGTTTTTCTCTTTTTCATAAATCTGGCTGCTTACTAATGCCGCCAGTCTTCTCTGCTTTGCATACAGCTTAATCGTGTTCTGTACACGACGGTAGACAATATTCTCATCAAAAGGTCTGCCGATATAATCGGTGGCCCCCAGTTCATAAGCACGCTTTACGTAAGGAGCGGAATCTTCACTGGAGATCATGATGACAGGAATTTCCTCCAGCCACTTATTCTTCCCCATATATGCCAGCACATCAAAGCCATCCATCACAGGCATCAGAAGATCCAAAAGCACCAGTGCAATATCTCCCCCTCTTTCGTGTAACTTTTCTATTGCTTTCTCTCCGTCTTCAGCCTCTATAATGTCATAATTATCCTTCAACATTTCAGTAAGCAGCTGTCTGTTATTCTCCGAGTCATCCACGATGAGAATTTGAAGTCGTTCTCCAACGCTTTCCGCAGGATTGCTGTTGTCCTGTGTCTCATCCCGCTGAGTGACTACGGTGTTTTTGCAGATCTTGGCCTGATACATCAGGCGGTCTGCTCTCTTCACAGTCTCTTCGATCGTCTCCCCGCTGGACATGACCCCACCAATACTCACCGACAGTTTTATCTGGGAAAATTCCACAATTTTCGCTTCATGAATATGCTGTCGGATCCGTCTCAGCTTTATCTCAAAGGCTCCTTCCGAGATCTCCGGCAGGACAAGAAGGAACTCATCTCCACCCATACGGATCAGCATATCCGTCTTACGGATATCACTCTGTATGATTCCCACAATCTTATCCAATACCATATCCCCGGCATGATGGCCGTAGGCATCATTATACAGTTTAAAATCATCCAGGTCGATCATGGCCACACCGGCCCTGCGGGTCATATACCGCACACGTTCCTCATAGAACCTGCGATTGTAGACGCCGGTCAATGCATCCCGGTATAACTTATCGTCATATCCACTGAGCCGCTTCATCAGCTTTTCCCTGCCTTCAGAATCCATCAGTGTCTCTTCATCTAACGGCTCCAGCATTTCTATCACACAGGGCTGACCATCTACCTCTACGTATTTCGCAATCACCTGATAGATGTCATCGTCCAGAAATTCTATTTTGACTAATTGTCCCTTCGTACGCAATGCTTCTCTGGAAACACAATTTGTACAGGGTACCGTTTTATTCCAAAAAGTAAAGCACTGACAACCATCCTCTGTCTCTCCGGAAGGAATATCCCCACTGTTTTCCGGTATTGCAGTCTCTTCCAGCAGGCGCACTATAGGGAATATCTGTCGTAAACGTTCCTGCATTTGTTCCGCTTCCTGCTTCGTCATTGCTGCGCCCTCTTTCGTTGTCGTGCTTATATCTGTGTTTTCATGTCGTAGTATCATAAGCTCACGAATTCATGCTATCGCACTCTACATCCTGCTTCGCAGGATATTCGTTCGCTCATTGCCGTTGCTTCGCAACTGCTTTTTTTCATATTACTCAGTATATCCTACAAAAGTACTAAAGTAAATAGTCATCCTGTCAAACTTTGACAAACTTCGATAAAAAATGTCCCCTGCTGACGCAGAGGACACTTGTTGACAATCTTTTTTCATCCTACCTTATATCCGGTTCCCCATACCACCTTCAGGTATCTGGGTTCCTTCGGATTACGCTCTATTTTCTCTCTGATATGGCGGATATGCACGGCAATGGTATTGTCTGCACCGATTGCCTGCATGTGCCAAATGGATTCGTAGATCTGACTGATCGAAAGCACCTTTCCACTCTCCTGCACCAGGAGTCTTAAGATCTTATATTCGATGGGTGTCATCTTCACATCACGACCGTCTACCGTGACCGTGCGGTTCCTGTCGTTGATCTCCAGACCGTCTACGCGATAGATTTTATCAATATTTTCGCAGAGGTTCACCAGCTGCAGATAGCGGCGGAGCTGTGATTTGACTCTCGCCAGCAGTTCCAGCGGATTGTAACCGATTGACACATAGTCGTCCGCACCGGCATTCAATGCCATGATTTTCGCGGTTTCCGCTTTCTGTGCCGATATGATAATGATGGGGATTGTCGTCATATTGCGAATCTCTGTGATCAGTTCGATCCCATCGCCCCATCCTGTGCCGTCCAGCTCTACATCCAGCAAAAGAAGCTGAATTGCCTGTGCTCTCAACAGTTCCTTTAACTGCGCCTTTCCCGTTACCGCGATCATCTTCATTCCTTCCCCTGCGAGAAGCGCACTCATCGTCTCTGCTACACCTGTATTGTTATTGTAAACCGCAACCTTTCTCTCCATGCTTTACACCTTACCGCCTTTCGTACTGTCAATTCTCAGATATTTGTCGTATCGTCCGCTCCCCATGATCTGCTTTCACTCTATTCTGTAAATGTATATTTTCTGCATCGTAATTATTAAAAAATCACCCTACAATATACTAGACGTAATTGCAGGGTGAAAAGTTGCACGTTTTTTTATTTATGAATAAAATACTTCTTCCAGTACTAATCCTTTTGCCGGGACAAGGGGACCGGCCAGACTTCTGTCCCCGGAAGAGAGCACTCCTACCACGCTCTCCGGTGTCCGCTCTCCCTTTCCGACTTCCAGAAGGGTGCCCATCAGGATGCGGATCATATGATGTAAAAAGCCGTTACCGGTAAATACAAATTCGATTCTGTTCCCGATACCTTCGATCCGGATCTCGTCAATCCGGCGTACCGTAGATTTTTTACTCTTTTTTGCGGAAGTAAATGCCTTAAAATCATGTTCTCCCAGTAAAAATGCCGCAGCCGTCCGCATCGCTTCGATATCCAGCTTTGCAGGTTCCGCCACCGCATATCGCCTCCAGAACACATCAGGGATCTCACTGTTGATGATACGGTAGCGATATCTCTTCCCTGTAGCATTCAGGCGGCTGTGAAAACGCGGTGCCGCTTCCGATACCTCTGCCACTGCGATATCTTCCGGCAGATAGCGATTACACTCCTCCAATAGCTTTTCTGTGCTGATCTGGGATTCTGTGTGAAAATTAGCCACCTGTCCCAGCGCATGCACACCGGCATCCGTTCGCCCACTTGCGGAGATCTCAATGGGTTCTCCACATATTTTCGACAAAAGTGCTTCCATTTTTCCCTGAATCGTATTCTCTGTGGAAGTCTGCTTCTGCCAGCCCTGATATCTGGTTCCTTCATATTGCAGTCGCAGTCTGATATTTCTCATGATTTCTTTTCTTTCTGTTTTTTCGCAGAGGCATCTTTTCGAGCTTCTTTTTGGGCTTCTTTTCGAGCCTCTTCCTCTGCCGCCTGTCTGGACAGTTCCTCGCTCAGTCTCCGGTCTCTCTCCTGCATCTGCCGTACTTCGTCCATATCCTCCGGCTTCAGTCTGCGGAAATGATTGATCCCCGCTGTCAGGATCTTCACGCTGTCCTTGGTCGTCTGTAAAGCCCCCTCCTGATACATGGTAAGGGCGATCAGTCCGACCGGAACTGCCACGATCATTCCTACGACACCGCCCAGCTTATATCCTATGTACAGGAGAAACAGGGTCGGCAGAGGCGGCATTCCCACGGAATCTCCCACGATCTTCGGCTGGATCAGCTGACGCGCCAGCTGTCCGCTACCCCAGATGATCAGCAGTCCTATGGCCATTTTATAATCCGAGCTTAAAATTTTGATAATGGCCCAGGGGACCATGACGGTTCCGGTTCCAAAGAAGGGCAGGAAATCCAGAAATGCGATTCCCAGTGCGATCAGCAACGCATAGTCTACCTGCAGAACAGCAAATCCGATGACTAATAGCAGATACATCCACACTTCAATCTTAAGCTGTGCCTTGAGATATCCGCCTACTGCTTTGACCAGTCCACGCTTCAGCATATAATACCAGGACAGTACTTCCGCCGGTGTATGCTTACGGAACCATGTTGCCAGCTGATCCCTCTCTGCTACGAAGAAATAGGAAGAAAGCAGTGCCATGATCAGTCCGATCAGAATCGAAGGAACCTGCTTGGCAAAATTGCCCACGGCATTGATCGTAGGGGTGCCGATCTTACCCAGCAGATCTCCCACATAGCTTCCGATCTGATTGATGACATCCATGATGCTCTGCTGTACATCTGTGGGAAAACGGTTATAGATAACGCTCAGGTTCTGTCCGATATCGGCAAAATCATGTTCCGCACTGTCCCAGATATCCGGCAGTGCACCGATCAGTCCCATGATCTCATCGGTTAGCTTCGCCCCTACCAGATAAAGGATCAATATCACCAGTGCAATGACTGCCACGATGACAAATGCACTTCCCGCTTTTCGCTTGATCTTTACCTTTTCCTCAAAAAAACGAACCAAAGGACTGGCGATCAACGCGATGATCCAGCCTGCCACAAACGGTGCAAAGAATACTAACAGCTTTGGCACCAGGAAAACGATCAACATCAATATAATAAACGCCACACCCAGATTCACTAAGGCTTTACAATATTTCTTCATATACCCTCACTCTCTCACGCATTCTGCCTTCTACGCATATTCATCATTCCACTATCTATTCCTGTGCAGGATTCTCCGCCGCCAGAACGCTGTCCAGGATCTCGTAGATTTCCTCTCTGCCCTGCTTCGTCTGTGCAGAGTAAGGAATGATCTGTGTATCCGCTCCCGCCTGTAAGGTGGTGCGGATCAGTTTCACCTGCTTCTGGATCTGGCTGCGATTGATCTTATCCAGTTTCGTCGCGATAATGATAGGATCATAGCCGTTACGGCGGATCCAGTCATACATGATCCGGTCGTTTTCCGAAGGCGCATGCCGGATATCGATCAATAAAAACACAAGTTTCAGCTGTTTCGATTTATGTAGATAATCTTCGATCATCTTGCCCCACTGGGCTTTCACATGCTCATTGGCCTGTGCATAGCCGTAACCCGGCAGATCGACGAAATAGATTTCATCATTAATATTGTAATAGTTGATCGTCTGTGTCTTTCCCGGCTGGGCACTGGTTCTCGCCAGTGATTTGCGGTTCATCAGTCCGTTGATCAGAGAGGATTTGCCCACATTACTTTTCCCGGCAAATGCCACTTCGGGATGTATATTTTCCGGAAGCTTACTGGTAATTCCGCAAACAGTTTCCAGATTCACATTTTTTATAACCATAGTAATCCTCATTTCTGAGCGACTTTGTCGCGAAGAGGCGAAGTGAAATTCGCGTAGGCGATTTCACTTCTGACATCAAAGCTATTTGCTTTCGCTCAGAAGCAAATAGCCGTGTGAAAAAATATGCTATCAAGCATATTTTTCACACTAATACCCATGCCTTTCCGCAGCCTAAAACATTTTTTCGCACAAAACGCTGCCCTGTGGTAACCACAAGGCAGCGCCTGCATTATTTTGCCTTTTTCAAAGATTCTCCGCGAATCGTGAGCGGCTCGCTCTCTCCCTCCACCGCTGCCTTGGTGACAACACATTCCTCAATGGTGTCATCCGAAGGGATCTCATACATAGTATCCATCATTACGGACTCCATAATGGAACGTAAGCCTCTGGCACCGGTCTTGCGCTCCAACGCCTTATCGGCAATTGCTTCTACGGCATCCTGCTCGAAATCCAGTTTCACATTATCCATCTGGAACAGCTTCTGATACTGTTTTACCAACGCATTCTTAGGCTCCTGCAAAATGCGGATCAAGGCCTCTCTGTCCAGTCCCCGTAAGGATACGCAGATAGGCACACGTCCAACAAACTCAGGAATCAGACCGAATTTCACCAGATCGTGCGGCGTTACTTCCTGTAACAGCTCACTGATATCCTTGTCCTCTCTGTGACCCAGCTCGGTGTTGAAACCGATCGCCTTGCGGTCAAGTCTGGACTCTACGATCTTCTCCAGTCCGTCGAACGCACCGCCGCAGATGAAGAGGATATTGGTGGTATCGATCTGGATCAGCTCCTGATGAGGATGTTTTCTGCCGCCCTGGGGAGGTACGCTTGCCACCGTACCCTCGATGATCTTAAGCAGTGCCTGTTGTACGCCTTCACCGGAGACATCACGGGTGATAGAAACATTCTCACTCTTCTTCGTGATCTTATCGATCTCATCAATATACACAATACCGTACTGTGCACGCTCTACGTCATAATCTGCTGCCTGAATCAGCTTTAACAGAATATTCTCTACATCCTCGCCCACATAACCGGCCTCAGTCAGAGTCGTTGCATCTGCAATGGCAAACGGAACATTGATGATCTTTGCCAGTGTCTGTGCCAGATAGGTCTTACCGGAACCGGTAGGTCCTACCATGATGATATTACTCTTCTGCAGTTCCACATCATTCAGATCCTTGGGAGCCGTCACTCTCTTGTAGTGATTGTACACCGCAACAGAGAGCACTTTCTTCGCCTCTTCCTGTCCGATGACATATTCATCCAGGAACTTCTTGATTTCCTTGGGTTTGAGAAGATTGATGTCCGGAGCCGCGGTCTCTTCCACTTCTTCGTCTTCCAGCTCTTCCTCCAGGATGTCTGCGCAGATATCCACGCACTCATCACAGATATATACCCCGGCAGGTCCGGCGATCAGCTTGCGGACCTGGCTCTGGGTTTTGTTACAAAATGAACATCTAATGTCATTTCCAGAATTTTTTCCTGCCATTACTACTATACTCCTGTTATATTATCTCCTTCCGAAGACGCCGTTTTTGCGTCGTAGGAAACGCGAGCCAAATTTCATATTTGACTCTGCGATAAAAGCTACTTTGTGCCGTATGCGGCACAAATAGCTGTGTAAAAAATATGCTATCACGCATATTTTTTACACTATGCCTCGTGGAAGGTGATCACCTTATCGATCAGACCGTACTCGCAAGCTTCCTCGGCGCTCTTCCAGTTATCTCTCTCTGTGTCGGCGCAGATGGTCTCGTAATCCTTACCGGTGTTCTCAGCCAGCATACGGTTCAACTTTTCCTTGGTACGAAGGATGTGCTTTGCTGCGATCTCAATCTCGGTTGCCTGACCCTGGGTACCGCCCAGCGGCTGATGAATCATAATCTCTGCGTTCGGAAGCGCGTAACGTTTGCCTTTGGTACCACCTGCTAACAGGAAAGCACCCATGCTGGCTGCCATGCCGATACATACGGTAGAAACATCACACTTGATATATTTCATGGTATCATAGATTGCCATGCCTGCGGTAACACTTCCTCCCGGGCTGTTGATATACAGGTGGATATCCTTGTCCGGATCCTCTGCTTCCAAAAACAGCAGCTGTGCCACTACAATGCTGGCAGAAGTCTCATTGACTTCCTCTCCCAGGAAAATAATTCTGTCCTTCAACAATCTGGAATAAATATCATAAGACCGTTCACCCTTGCTGGTCTGTTCAATGACATAAGGTACTAAACTCATATTCTAAAACCTCCATTGCTTTCTGATTAATACTACTATGGTATCCTACTTAGTAAGCTTTTTCAACGAGATTCCGAAGATTTAATAAAAAATTAGGAACTTTACTTTGTTTTAATAAAGTTATTTTAATAAAGAAAGCGGACATGGCAGTCCGCTTTCTCTTCGTATCGTATCTTAAAGCATTTCTTATGCTTCTTCAGGCTTCTCTTCTGCTGCCTTTTCCTTCTTGGTGGTCTTCTTGGCTGCAGCCTTTGCTTCCTTAGCATTATCTACGATGAAATCAGCTGCCTTTCTTACGCAGATATCTTCCCTTACCTGCTTAGCGCCCTGCTCACCCAGAAGCTCTTTTACCTTGTCTGCTTCCATCTGATAAGCTTCTGCCATGCTCTTAACTTCTGCTTCGAAATCCTCATCGGACGCTTCCATCTTCTCAGCAGCCGCTACAGCTTCCAGAACCAGACGGGACTGGATTCTCTTCAGTGCTTCGGGCTTCAGCTGCTCCATCATGGTCTGAGCGGTCAGGCCGGTGAACTGCATGTACTGCTCCAGAGTAAGTCCCTGTGCCTGGATTCTCTGAGCGAAGTTCTCTAACAGCTGTCTCTGCTGGGTCTCGATCATAGCATCGGGAATCTCCATCTGTGCATCCTCGATGACTGCATCCAGAACTGCCTCTTCCTTAGCGATCTTAGCTTCCTCTTCCTTTTTGGAAGTCAGCTTCTTCTGTACATCTTCTCTATACTCAGCCATGGTATCAAAATCAGATACTTCGCTTGCGAACTCGTCATCCAGCTCAGGAAGCTGCTTCTCCTTGATCTCCTTCACAGTGCACTTGAATACTGCAGGCTTGCCTGCCAGTTCTTCTGCATGGTAATCCTCGGGGAAGGTTACATTTACTTCTGTCTCTTCATTCAGTTTCGCGCCAACCAGTGCCTCTTCGAATCCGGGAATGAAAGAACCGGAACCGATGGTCAGAGGATAGTTCTCACCCTTGCCGCCTTCGAATGCAATACCGTCTACGAAACCTTCGAAGTCGATTACGGTCATATCGCCGTCCTTCACGGCACGGTCTTCTACATTGATGGTTCTTGCATTGCTCTCACGCTCTTTGTTGATCTCAGCGTCAACTTCTTCATCACTTACCTTGATCTCGATCTTGTCAACCTTGACACCCTTGTACTTACCAAGCGTAACTTCCGGCTTCAGAGCTACTTCTGCGGTAAAGATGAAAGGCTTGCCGGCCTCTAACTGGGTCACATCGATCTTCGGAGAAGATACGACCTGCTCCTCACACTCTTCCAGAGCCTTATCATAAGCATCGGGGATCAGTGCATTGGCAGCATCCTCGTAGAATACGGACTTGCCGTACATCTGCTCGATCATCTTACGGGGTGCTTTGCCCTTGCGGAAACCGGGAATGCTGATCTTGTTCTTATTCTTCTGGTAAGCACCTTCAATTGCCTTCTCCAGTTCTTCAGCAGATACTTCGATGGTCAGCTTGGCCATGTTTTTCTCTAACTTTTCAACCTGTAAACTCATTATAACATTTCCTCCTTTATACCCTTGCGGGTCTGTATCCAGTCGCAGTCATTTTGCAATTATAGCACAAGTCTGGCAAAATGACAACCCTTTTATTCCTGCGTTTTACGCGTTTTACGCCTTTTACGCGGTGTTGTATACGGTTTCATCGCTTGCTGCGTGCTTACAGTTTGTTTTTGTCCGAACCGGTTTCGTCCTTACGTGCATAGAGGCACTTGGAACGCACTCCCGGGATCATCCCAAGCTTCCCGGACAGGGCACTGATTTTCTCCTGCGGAGCGTCCATCACCACACTGATGATGTTCATCTGCTTCTCATGATAAGGTATCCCCATTCTGCCGAGGATATATTCCCCATATTCATGTAAAAGTCCGTTGATCCGGGGTGCTGCCTCCGTATCTTCTACAATGATACCAATCAAAGTTACTCGCGTGTTATCCCTGCCTGCTTCCATCGTTGCCTCCATTGTCGCGATTTGCCAAATTTATTTACGCTTCGCTTTTATGCTTTTCTTTTTGTTTTCATTATATTTTGTGCATTTTTGTAATGCTTCAGAATTCCGTTTGTGAAACCGCTCCTGCAGATATTCATCTCCTATATGCTGCCTTCCTGCGGCCGGATATGCGTCGCCATAAGCAGGATGCGCCCACCTGTCTTCTCCCTGATATAGTCCTGCGCTTTTTTCCGGTTCTCCTCGTCCAGTCCGGTGAACGGTTCGTCTAACAGCACACTCTGTGCTTCTGCTTCCATTGCCCTTACCAACGCAACTCTGCGCTTCATTCCGCCGGAGAGCTCTCTGCACGGAATGTCAAGTGCTTCCTCCGGGAGCACTTTTACAAGTGCCGTCCGCACCTGTGTCACATCCCCCAGTACCATCTCCAGATTCTTCACCGCACTATAGTCCTCACACAGACGATCCTCCTGAAACTGCACAGCAAAGGTATCAATGCCGGATATTTCACCTTCCTGTGGCTGTTCCAGTCCGCACAGGCACCGGAAAAAAGTCGTCTTGCCGCTGCCGGAAGGCGTGTCTAACAGGTATGGCGTTCCGCTGTGAAACTCTGTGGTCACATGTCGGAAAACCCAGCGGTCATGGTAGCATTTTCCGAAATCGTATACCTTGAGCACCGGTCGTTTGCACCCAGTGTTCGCCAAAGTCCCGGCATTTCTCCGAACCGCATTTTCCTGTCTGTTCCCTCTCGCCATATTCGGTCGTCTGCAGACCGGTTCCCATCTGAAAAATGCTTCCAGACAAAAGAACACCGTTTTTTCAAAAATAACGCTCAACAATACGATTACCGCTGCCCAGGCAAACAGATCCGCCGTATTCAGATAAATTTTCGCCAGATACAGTGCGCCGCCGATGGAATGCACAGGCGTACCGATCACTTCCGCCGCCACCCCGGACTTCCAGCACATTCCCAGAGATAATTGAAAGGCACTAAGCAAAAAAGGCTTTAACGCCGGCCGATAGATATAGAAAAACCGGGTGGGAAACGGCAGTCGGAAGACTTCCGCCATTTCCAGCAACTCCCTGTCGGCACTTTTCAGCCCTTCCAGCGTATTCAGATAAATATTCGGAAATACTACCAGAAAGCAGATTGCCACCGCCAGCATGCCCGATCCCCACCAGATCAGCAACAGTACCGCAAAAACCGCCACCGGCACCGCCTTGCAGAACACCATGAACGGACGAAGCACTTCCTCCACGATCCCGTATCGGCTGCTTATCGCCGCCAGAAAAAGTGCCACAATCACTCCCAGAAAAAATCCCGCCGCGATACGCCACAGCGAACTGAAAACGCTTCTCCAGAATTCTCCCTGTGTAATCAATACCATCAACGCACGCAATGCCTGCACAGGTGTAGCAATCAGCAGAAAATTGTCCACACACCTTGCCAGGATCTGCCAGACTGCCAGCCAGAATATCAATATTATTATTTTTTTGATAAAAATAACATATTTACTCTGCGGCATAATAGAAATCATCCTCAGGGAGTCCGCCGCCTACCGACTGGGGATCCTGTCCGAACAGCACCTCCAGATATCCGGAAAGTGCCTGCTTCATTTCCGTTCCATTTATATAAGTAATGTTGCAATTCGGAATTGCCTTCTGCGCAATCGGTGCTTTTGCCACGATCTGCGCATCCACTGCCAATGCGGCACCGGTTTCGGGATCTGCATTTACTGCTTCCGCACTTGCCTTATGATCTTCCATAAAAGCTTTTACACAAGATTCATTCTCTTCCAGGAACGCTTTGCGGACGACCGTAACGCCGGTGACCATGCTGCTGCCGTTCTCGCCCTGTACTTTGTTCCATTCCGCATTCAGGTCTAGGATCACCTTCAGTGCATTATTCTGCATACATGCCGCGGTAACAAAAGGCTGCGGCAGAAGTCCGATTGCTGCAGGATCCTCCGCCAGCACCGAAGCTACTTCCGTCGCTTCTGATTTATATTCCAGTGTCACGTCCTCTGCGGACATACCGTTTGCAGCAAGCAGATACTGTAATACATAGTCCGGTGTGGTTCCTTTTCCGGTCAGGTAGATCGTTTTTCCAGCAAGGTCTGTAAAACTCGTCACGGAACCTTCGCCGGATACCATATATAATACGCCCAGGGTATTGATATCAATGACTTCCACGCCGCCCTGCGTCTTATGATAGAGGACACTTGCCACATTGGCAGGCACCAGAGCAATATCCAGTTCCCCCTTTACCATTAACGGTAAAAGTTCGTCTGCGCCGGTCGCCATCTGGAATTCATAAGTATTGGAAGTCTCACCCTTTTCAGCCTTTTGCATTAAAAATAATAAGCCCATGGAGGTAGGACCTTTCAGGGAACCGATCCGCACGGTAGTGCCTCCTGCGGTTTCTGCACCTACGACAGTTTCTGTTTCTTTCGCGATCTCGCTGCCTACGCTTTCCGTCGAAGCATTTACCGACGCTTCGCTCGTCTGCGCGGCTTCCGCTGTCAGGCTTTCCGACACGTTCGCCTGCTCCTGTGCCTTACCGCAACCGGCGAGGCTGCCGCACAGCAATCCCAAAGTCAGCACCGTTGCCAGTATTTTTGTGATTTTTGTTTTCTTTTTCATTGTTTTTTCGCCTTTCTGCATAGAATTGTTATGGTACAGTCGCTCTTTCAAAAAGAAAAACTATTGCATTGTGGCAGCAAAAAAACACCTTCTCCTCTCAGCTTCCGACAATGCTTCCGTCAGCGCTTCAAAGGTCAGTCACCTCTGTGGGATTCCGGTCAGTGCTATCGCTTTATTTTGCATTTTGCCTGCCGCGCTTTCCGGTCTCCGTTTCTTATGTGTTTCTTTTTGCCTTTTATAATGTACCTATTCAGAACCCCATTCGCAATTTATGAAAATGGTTCCGGTTCTGAACAGTCACATTATAACGTAAAAATGAAAAACTTACCAGCATGAAAAATACGTCTCCGCTCATACTAATACCAAGATAAGCGACCACAAAAAGCTTATCTGTAACACAGTAAACCAATCCAAACGGAGGTGAACAAAATGGCAAGTAAAACCAATAGAGTAGAAGTTCCCGAAGCAAAGGCTGCAATGGATCGTTTCAAGACTGAGGTAGCATCTGAGCTGGGTGTAAACCTGAAAGAAGGTTACAACGGTGATCTGACTTCCAAGGAAGCCGGAAGCATCGGTGGTGAGATGGTTCGTCGTATGATCAAGAAGCAGGAAGAGCAGATGAAATAAGCTTTCCGCTGACTGCGTAGGTCATAAGGACCGAAAAAAGAAGCTGTACGGAGCATCCCTCTGTACAGCTTCTTTTCCTATATCACATAGTATGACCTCTTTCGTATCCTACGCACTTCGTGCTCTCGAATTTATTCTCCAAAGACAGCCTTGTAATCCGCCTGGAACTTGGCAATACCTGCGTCGGTCAAAGGATGTTTTACCATCTGCTCGATCACAGCGTAAGGAACGGTTGCAATGTCAGCACCTGCCAGTGCACAGTCGGTTACGTGGATAGGATTCCGTACGCTTGCTGCGATAATCTGGGTATCCAGATCGGTCACTGCGAAAATATCAGCGATATCACGGATCAGATCTACACCTCTCTGGCTGATGTCATCCAGTCTGCCCAGGAAAGGAGATACATAAGTAGCACCTGCGCGTGCTGCCAGCAAAGCCTGGTTCGCAGAGAAAATCAGTGTCACATTGGTCTTGATCCCCTCGGAGCTTAATACTTTACATGCCTTCAGTCCTTCTACGGTCATAGGGATCTTCACTACCATGTTGGGATGGATAGCTGCGATCTCTCTGCCTTCCTTAATCATACCTTCTGCATCTACGGTGGTAGCCTTTACTTCACCGCTGATCGGTCCGTCTACGATGGATGCGATCTCTTTAATTACTTCTTTGAAATCTCTACCCTCTTTTGCGATCAGAGAGGGATTGGTCGTTACTCCGCAAATAACCCCCATGTCATTTGCTTTCTTAATGTCTTCTACTTTGGCAGTGTCAATAAAAAAACGCATAACTCTTCTCCTTTTTTGCTATGTAATTTGAATGGTTTCGGGTTCGCAAAACAATTTTCGAACCTTTATCTACAGTATACTCACTTTATAGGAAAACAGCAAGTGTTTTTATTAAAAATTATTGATTGTGTTCGAGCACGAAGCTTCTTACTACAGATACTGTATTTTGCGGATATAATAAAAATCCGCACCTTTTAGCGTCTGTCTTTTCTTCCATCCCGGCGCATCCGTTACCGCAAGCAGTCTCTGTAAGGTTTTCATATCCGGAATTCGGTTTCTGCGCTCTTCGCAGGCTGTCATACGAATCAGTCTGCACAGCCATTTTTCCTGTTTTCGTTCTTTTCGCCGCCCTCTATACTCTTTTCTTTTATCATGACCTGTTCCGCCAATACCATCGGTTTTTCTGTCCTTTGTTCTGTATATCACGCTCTCCGGCAATTGTTTTCCAAAGATCTTTTTCAAGAATATCCTTCCCTTGCACAATTGCCCGTTATCTTCTATGACAATGCCAAGCAATGCCGCCAGCAGTTTCCCTGCCGCATACACATCACTTTCTTCCCCCGGATATTCCCCGGTTCTAAACTGTTCCGGTGCACTGTAAGCATAGTTTCCTGCCGCAGACCAGCCCTGCTCCCTGTTCCACAGGCAGCCGAGATCGACGATTCCCACACTGCCGTCGACCCTGATGCGGATGTTTTCGGGCTTCAGATCCCGGTAGAGAAACGGTTGCGTCCTTTCATGCAGATATTGCAGGCCTTCCGCGATCTGTCCCATCACCGCCGCTGCCCGTCCGGGCGACAGCCGCCCTCTTCGCTCCAGCATTTCATGCAGATCCATGCCTTCCAAAAATTCGATTACCAGATACCCAAATTTTCCATGCGTCCAATGTTCCCGATACCTGGGAAATACCGGATGATCGATTTCTGCCCAGTTTCGGCATTCCCTATGCCACATTTTTGTGGTTTCAGATATCTTGCAAGCCCAGAAATTGCCTTTTTCATCCGTCACACGATATACCGCTGCAAAACTGCCATGACCGCAGAGTATCGGGGAGAAATATCCATGCCGGCGTAAGTTTATGATTACTTTTTCATTTAGTGCAAGCTCCACGTGTGCCTCCTTTTACCGGCAGGATCCATACCGCTCCCATGTGCATTCCACCCAGCTGCTCTGCCATTTTTCCTAATTCCAGCAAGTGTCTGTCAGCGCCCTGTGCCATTTTCTGCAAGCTGTCTTCCCGCAAATTCCCCGGTGCCAGGCAATCAGTCAACCTGCTTTCCGTAAAATTCAAGAATGCATGATCTGCCAGTAAAATAGCTGTATCCGGCTCTATCCGTCCTACCGTGCACGGCTTGGTCTGTATCTTCCATGTCGTTCTCCCGAATCTGTGAAAGAAAAAGCAGATCTGCATGTTCCCCCGGCCAAGCAGTGCCACTTTATTATCCATGCACAAAATGCCGGCAAAGCTGCCCACGCTTTTCTTTTGTTCTGCCAGATATTCCGTCCATCTTTCCCTGATGCCTTCTTCCTGATGATCTTTCCGAACATCTATAACGTTACATTCCTCTTCTATAAAATTCTGTAAGCTGATCAGTTGTTCTCTAGTGTCAGCGATACAGGCTCCCACCATCGAAACATTCTTCCTGCGGTATTTTCTCTGTTGCAGTGTCAGAAAAATCCTTGCTTCCGCCTCTTTTTGCCTATAGCAGGCCGTCACATACTCCATGCACATTTCTCCTTTTTCCTTATTTTTTTGTTAAAAATCATTTTTAGGGAATTATTTGCCGATTGGCGTGAAATCGTAAAAAGAGCATACCATGAGGTATGCTCCTTGTCAATGTTGCATTTGCCGAACTGTTATCCAAAAATATTAACCAGATCATTAAACAGCAGGAACACCATCAGTGCCATGAAAAACATCAGACCGATAAAATGTACCATGCCTTCTTTTTCCGGTGGCACCGGTTTGTGTGTAACAGCTTCCCAGAATAAGAATACCAGTCGTCCGCCGTCCAGTGCCGGAATCGGCAGCAGATTCAGGATTCCAAGGTTTACCGTAAGCATCAGCGTGATATTCAGCATGTTTACAAGTACGTTCTGCCAGCCGTACTCTTTGGTACTCTCATAGGTCTTGCCTACGACATTCACGGCGATTCCTACCGGACCCGCCACATCCTGTCTGGATACCTGCCCCTGTACCAGCATGACCAGACTCTTCCAGGTCATGTTGACGCAATAGCGCATCTCGTACCACGAATAGCGGAAGCAATCCAGACCGGACAGCTGTACAAAATCAGCATTGCTGATACCAATGAGGTATCTTCCTTCCGTTTCATCGTATTTCGGTGTCAGGACAGTCGTAGCTTTAGCACCGTCTCTCTCATATTCCACGGTCACATCACCGCCGCGGTAGGTCAGGGTAAACAACTGGATTTCTTCATATAAATGGATCTTGCTGCCATTCAGGGACAGAATACGGTCTCCTGCCAAAAGTCCTGCCTCCTGTGCTGCGCCACCATCCACAACCTCTGTCGCCACAGGATCCCTGATCACGATCAGATTGACCATAATCAGTGCAATGATAAATCCGAGAATAAAATTGAACACCGGACCTGCCAGCACAGTGGAAATCCTCGCCCACACATTGGCGTTCAGGAAAGATCCGCTGTGGTCTTCCCCGTCTTCCTTCTCATGCAATCCGTCTTCGCCTTCAAACATGCAGGCGCCGCCGATGGGAAGAAGCTTCAGAGAATATTTGGTATCTCCTTTTTGGAAGGAGAACAGGTTCGGACCCATTCCCACGGAAAATTCAATCACATGAATCCCGTTGGCTTTTGCCAGCAGAAAATGTCCGAATTCATGTGAGATTACCACCACCCCAAAGATCAATACAAATAAGATCAGTGTAACCATTCATTGCCTCTCATAAATACTTTTCAATATAATCGTAGACAGATTTTTCCGTCTCCAAAATCTCATCCACATTGGGATTCTCAATCACTTTATGCTGTTCCATCGCCTTCTGAATGAGTTCCGGAATCTGGAGATATTTAATTTTACGATCCAAGAACATTCCGACCGCTTTCTCATTCGCCGCATTGTACACGGTCGGCATACTGCCGCCGATACGCTGTGCCTTATAAGCAAGCTTCAATCCGTAGAAGGTATCCATATCCGGCTTTTCAAACGTCAGCTGCCCCAGTTCATAAAAATCCAGACGCTTTCCGGGCATCGGACGACGATCCGGATAAAACAGTGCATACTGGATCGGAAGCTTCATATCCGGTGTTCCCAGCTGTGCGATCACAGCGCCATCTACGTACTGCACCGCGGAATGAACGATACTCTGCGGATGTACCACGACCTGGATCTGATCCAGCTCCACGCCGAACAGCCACTTGACTTCCATGACTTCCAGACCCTTATTTACCAATGTCGAGGAATCAATCGTGATCTTCCGTCCCATAGCCCAGTTGGGATGTTTTAACGCGTCTTCTACCTGAATCTTCTGCAGCTGCTCTGTCGTTCTGCCGCGGAACGGTCCGCCGGATGCTGTGAGCAGGATCTTCTCGATTCTGTCTTTCGGTTCTCCGTTCAATGACTGGAAAATCGCACTGTGCTCACTGTCCACCGGCAGGATCTGTACGCCCATTTTGGCAGCCAGCGGCATAATGATATGTCCGGCCGTCACCAGTGTCTCTTTATTCGCCAGCGCAATATCTTTGCCTGCTTCGATAGCTGCAATCGTAGGTCTGATACCAATCATTCCCACAATTGCCGTCACTAATACCTGTGACTCGGGTATTGTCGCGATCTCTAACAGACCATCCATGCCTGCAACAACCTTTACCGGCAGATCCGATACGCGGTCACGCAGGTCTGCTGCCGCTTCCTCGCTCCACATACCGGCGATCAGCGGATGGAACTCTCTGATCTGCTGTTCCATCAATGCTACACTTTTTCCGGCTGCCAGTGCCACCACTGTAAGCTCCGGATTATTTCTGACAACTTCCAGTGTCTGTGTTCCGATGGATCCGGTCGACCCCAGAATTGCAATCTTTTTCATATGTTATTCCTCATTTCTGCGCATGCATTTTGCGCATAACGATCACCTGAGCCCTATTAATAAAATAGCGAGAAAATACGTCATCGGCGCTGTTACTGTCATACTGTCAAAACGATCCATAATACCGCCGTGTCCGGGGATCAGTTTTCCATAATCCTTGATATTATGGTTCCGTTTGATCGCGGATGCCGCCAGATCTCCCACCATGCTCATCACTGCGCCTGCCGCGCAGATAAACGCTATGATCCAGGTAATCGTCTGATCCGGAAACACTGCTTCCACAAAGAACCGTGCATACAGCCCGCCGATCAAAGCCGCACCTGCGACACCGCCGATACAGCCTTCCAAAGACTTATGCGGACTCAGTTCCGGGAAAATATGCTTCTTACCGATCAGTTTGCCTACCACATAGGCACAGGTATCGCATCCCCAGGAGCTGATCAGGATCAGCCATACCAGATAGATTCCGGTCTCACACTCGCGGGTGAGATAAACAAAGGACAACAGCACCGGTGCATACAGAAAAGAAAATACCGCCGCCATCACCTGACTTGCCTGATATTTCGGAAACAGCACCACATAACAGAACATCTCTGCCATAAACAATGCCACAATACACATCAGCAATAGGGTATGGTCTTTCGTGAAAAACAGCGTTGCATAATATGCCGTCACACCTACGAATCCGATCCACTCCAGTGCGTTGCACTTTTTATCATCGGTTGCACATCTTAATGCTTTGGTCAGTTCTCTGTATGCGACCAGAGAGATCAGCCACAACGGCACTGCCAGAAATACATTGCCGAAGCTGAACGTAGCCAGGGCGATGATCAGCAACACGATACCACTGAGCAAACGAGTCCAAAACATAAGCTATTCCTCCTTCAGACCGCCATATCTTCTGTCTCTATGATTATATGCTTCCACTGCCTTGATCAATTCTTCTTTTGTGAAATCCGGCCAGGGAACCGGCGTAAAATAAAATTCCGTATACGCCAGCTGCCATAACAGGAAATTCGAGATTCGCTGTTCGTTACAGGTACGAATCAACAGATCCGGATCCGGAATGCCTGCCGTGTCCAGATAGCTTTCCAGTGTCTCTGCAGTAATTTCCTCAGGTGACACCTCACCGTTCTGCACTTTTGCAGACATCTTTTTCACTGCACGGACGATTTCATCCCTTCCACCATAGTTAATGGCGATCTGGAAATGCAGACCGTCATTATCCTTTGTCGCTTCTTCCAGTTCCGCGATTCGTGTCCGGATATCCTCGTCCAGTCTGGTCTTGTCTCCCAACACTCTGACACACATGCGATTCTTCGCTGCGGTCTTTAAACAGGTCTTCATATAGTTGCGGAGCAGCTTCATCAAGGCGTCCACTTCATCCTGCGGACGGTTCCAGTTCTCCGTGGAAAAAGCATATACCGTAAGATACCGGATGCCTATGCGGTAAGCTTCTTCACAGATGACTTCTACTGTCTTCGCTCCCTGCACATGTCCGTAGTTCCGGGGCATGCCTTTTGCTTTCGCCCATCTGCCGTTACCGTCCAGAATAATTGCCACATGATTTGGAATTTTCAAATTTTCTTCCATATTCTCAAACCTTCATTATCAAATCTTCTTATGCCGTATCAGACCGTCATGATCTCCTTGGACTTGCTGTCGATCAGAGCATCAATATCTTTCACATACTTGTCGGTCAGTTTCTGCAGATCCTCTTCCAGACCTTTGATCTCGTCTTCGGATACTTCGGTCTTAGCCAGCTTCTTGAAAGCATCATTGCCGTCTCTTCTGATGTTACGGATTGCAACCTTACCGTCTTCCCCCTTCTTCTTTACTTCTTTTACCAGATCTTTTCTGCGTTCCTCGGTCAGCTCCGGGAATACCAGACGGATCACACTGCCGTCGTTGGAAGGATTGATTCCGATATCGGAAGTCATGATCGCTTTCTCGATTTCTTTGATCAGAGATTTCTCCCAGGGTGCAATCTGGATGATACGTGCTTCGGGAACGGTTACGTTACCTACCTGCTGGATCGGGGTGGGGGTGCCGTAATAATCTACTCTCAGTTTGTCCAGTACGTGAGGATTCGCACGTCCTGCACGGATGGCAGCGAAATCTGCCTCCAGAAATTCATAAGCCTTCTGCATCTTTTCACTATATACCTGTACTCTTGCGTCCATATTTTCCTCTCTTCCGCGCTTTGCGCCTTTCCTGATAATATTTGTATGATATTTTTTAACCTATTTTTTGCAATTTCAGTTGCCAGCCAGACTTACACAGTTACCTTGGTTCCGTGGAACTCACCCTTCAGGGTATTCACAATACTGTTTTCCTCATTCAGGCCGAATACCCACATCGGCATCTTGTTGTCTCTTGCCAGGATGGATGCGGTCATATCCACTACCTGAAGGTTCTTGGCAATTACTTCGTCAATAGATACTTCATCATACTTCTTCGCTGTAGGATCCTTGGCAGGATCTGCATTGTAGACACCGTCGATTGCCTTTGCCAGCAGGATCACATCTGCCTCTACTTCGATTGCACGCAGTACCACTCCGGTATCGGTAGAGAAATACGGATGACCGGTACCACCGGCGAAGAACACTACCATTCCCTTGGCAAAATATTTATTTGCTCTGTCCTTCGAAAACAGCTTGGTAAAAGATCCGCACTCAAACGGGGTCAGAATATTGGTCATCATGCCTACGGAACGGAAAATCTCGGAAACATAAATACAGTTCATAACGGTAGCCAGCATGCCGATCTGATCTGCCTTGGTACGGTCAATGTTCTCACTGGAACGTCCTCTCCAGAAGTTGCCGCCGCCGATCACGATACCCACCTGAATCCCGTCATCTACCAGTTCCTTTACCTGTAACGCAACCTTTCTGACAGTTGCCTCGTCAAAACCTGTCTTTTTTTCGCCTGCCAGTGCTTCACCACTGAGCTTCAATAATATTCTTTTCATGCTCTGCGCTCCTTATTTTGCTTTTCTTTTCTCAGGCTTATACTCATCAAAGAAAGAAGTCGGGCTGACATCAGCATAGCACTGAGAGCACATACCTTCGATCACCGCACCGTTGTTGATCTGTACGGACTTGGACTTGATGTTGCCCATTACAATTGCGGAAGAATCCAGGATAACAGGACCCTTTACATCGATGTCACCCTTTACCGCGCCGGCAATTGCTGCACTGGTAGCTGTGATATTGCCGATGACTACAGAGCTTGCACCGATCTTTACAGAACCTTCGCTGACAACTTCACCATTGATTTTCGCACCTTCTGCATAGATCTCTGCTGCCTTGGAATTACCGTTAATGTATCCTGTGATGTTTAATTTTCCCAGAATATCAATATTTCCGTTGATCGTACCTACCAGATCCATAGATCCTTCCGAACTTACATCTCCTGTGATTACCATACCTGCGGTAATCACCGCTGTTTCATCAGATACTGTTTTAACGTCCATTCTCTTCTCCGCTCCTTTGTTTTCTTCTTCGTGTTCCTGTTCGGGGACAACATCTGCAATCATATGATCTAAAAGTACACTGTCCGGATCCGGTACATTTTCCTCAGGTTCTTCGGCTGCAACATTTTCCTCTGCCGCTTGATTTTCTTCGGGTAATGCTTCCGTTTCTTCCTGCGGTATCTCAATCGAATCCAGATTCTTCAGCATTTCTTCCAGTGCTGCATTATCCGTTGCATTCTCATTTGCAGGCTGTGTTTCCGCTTTGCTGTCTGCCACTGTATCCTGCACGCTCTCTATCGGCTGCTTCTTCGCCTCCACGGCATCTGCCTGATCCAGATCCTGCTCCGGCATCAGTTCATTTACCGCCTGAGACAGATCCTCTTTTAAGTCTGAGAAAAATCCCATGTTTCGTACCTCCGTTTACTTCTTTCTATTGTAATTATATAATGAGCGATTTCTTGGTTCTGCGAACTTCTGAAATCAACACAGCAATTCGCACTCCGGGTACTCTCCCAGCCTGCGTATCGCTGTTTATTCCACATGATGCACCGGATCAGTATTTTCCGTAATCGGCAGGATCACCGTATCCGGTCTTTGGAGAATGTTCTCAATAATCTCCGGCAGTGCTTCCACGGTCGTGGGCTTTTCTGCGGAATCATGCAGCAAAATAATGGAACGTTCTCTTGTGTCCAGATCCTTCGTGCAATTTTCCAAAATCGTATCCACCGACAGCTTCCTGCTGCCGCCATCTCCGGAAGATACATTCCAGTCGTAATACTCTACTCCCTGCGCTTTCAGATAATCGATAAACTCATGCATATCGACCTCACTGATCGTATTGGAGCTGCCTCCGGGGAACCGGTAATATACACTCTCTACGCCGGTTGCCAGATAGATGTAATCCCTGATCTGCTCAAAATCCGCCTGAAAGCTGTCCGGTGACGCATACAGTTCCTTATATTCGTGACTGTACGAATGCATTCCCAGCGTATGTCCGTCCTCTGCGATCCGCCGCAAGGCTTCTTCTGCATCGGCGCCTTCTTTTCCTACGACAAAAAAAGTGGCTTTCACATGATACCTGTCTAAAATATCCAGGATTTCATTGGTATATCTGCTTGGTCCATCGTCAAAAGTCAGATACACTTTATGAATCTCTTCCTGTCCGTCGCCTTTCCCTGTCCACTCCGACATATCGTCCGGGGCATCTGCAGTATTGACAGACGTATTATCCTGTGACTGCTCCGTCTGCTGCAGAGCATTTTTTTCTTCGGAGAGCTGTTGCAAAGCCGTCTGCAGTGCCCGGTTCTCGGAAGCCAGTTCTTCCAGGCGCTGTTCCAGTCGTTCCAAGGTATCCTCTATTGCATGCAGCCTGCAAAACAGATAGCTGCAACATAAAAGGGGAATCACCAGCCCCACTGCTACGATACCTATGATGATCTTCTTCAACCGCTGTACTCTTTTTCGCCGTTTCTCCGGTGATGTCTGTTGAAGTTCTCTTGCCATGAATCTTCTACTTCTCTCTTCTGTGTTCCGAATCTCTCATCTTTCATCAGACAAGACTTCTGTAACAGTATAGCATATTCCACTTTTTTGCGAAAGAGATTTATTCAAAACTTTAAAAACCTTGTAAAACCTGAAAAACCGCGGAAGATATTGCTATCTCCGCGGTCTTACTGTTTGTATTCCCTGTATGCTTTGGGTCTCTACCCGATTTCGTTCATTCTGCGTTCCGGATAACATCCCATAATAAAATTACGAAAGAATATTTCCGGGAGATGATGCTTTCGAAACTGATACCAGATTTCTTCCGGTACATTTTCAAATCTCCAGATCTGACCGTCACTTGCAAATTCTATCTCCAGCAATTGCATTTGCGGGTCGTATCCTGCGGACGTAAACAGTCGTCCTGCGCATCTTATTCTCACCATTTTCGTTTCTCTTTTCCTGCATTTGTCATCCCTGACATTACCTGTCCGTTAGCTGTAAGGCGTTCAGCTATATCTGTTTCGGAAAGATTTCCCCTTTATACTTTCACGTAAAGATTCTTGTCCCACCCTCTATGACATTTGCATCTTATTATTTTGTTTTCCCTTCGCCTTTCCCTTACGCAGATCTCGGCATACTCTGTGAACACATGACGTATTCGTCCCCAATGCATCCTGCCTCTTTTCGTTTTGCAGGATTTATATGTACATTATTTAGTTTTGATAAAGTGTAGCAAGGAGTTTTTGTTATATTATTGTTTTTCGTTAATAGGTGAACTTGAAAGCTCCTGTGTCGTTCGGCATTTCCTCATAAATATCAACATTAGCATAATGCGTGCATGTAACACGATAGGTTTTACCTTTAACAGCCTCACTATAAATTAGCGAACATGCAAAAACACTCTCATTTTGATTTTCTGCTCCAGAAGAAGACAGCACTGTTTTCCAGCCATACCACATTTTTTGTTGTACTTTGATATCCTTTACTCCTATAACAGATGCTGTTCCCAAACAAGACGTTGTAAAATCCATTACAAGCCCATCTGTTTTGAAAGCCATAGTAATATCACAGTCATACATCGTAGTTATTGGTCTGATACTATATGCATCACTCGTCTCCTGATTAACCTCAGTTATCTCCGATGTCAAAACATCATCTGTATGCAATATTTCTGCCTGTACTCCTTGTACCGGCACACTTGCAACAAACGCTAACGCCATAATAAATGCTACTATTTTCTTCTGTATTTTTTCTTTCACGCGCATTTTCCTTTCTTCTTTTACTTTGCTACACTATTGAGGTAATTTATTCCTCTATATACTACATGGCGCTAACCTATAATATCTTACAACCTTTTTTAGAAAAATTTTTTAGAGTTTTTTAGAGTTGATTGCAAAGCTAACTTACTGTTTTGTTTTTTATATAATATATATTTTCTTATACTTACTTATAAAAATAAAAGGCATATGTCAAAAGAGAATTTCTTATTCTAGCCTCTTTTAACATATGCCTTAACTATTATTGTTTTTCAGCAACAATTTTTCCACATTCTTTTGCTATTTCTTTTATCAAATCTCTATTATTCATTCCAACTATTGCATATTTCACATTTTCATAATAAAAATAAACGATATAATTTTTTCTTCCATCCATCTCTTCCTTTTCTAATACTTCGTATTTTATATCATCTTTTTCAAATTCTTCGTCAAAATCATATCCTACATAACTTTCTCTTATTCTTAATATTTCTTGTGGATACATTATTATTTCAAAATGCATAATATTCTCATTAATATCTTGAAAATATACATATAATGCAATTGTATTTTCTCGTTTCAATAACTTAATCACTTTCAACTCATATTCTCGCATCGCTGAAATAGCTAATGGTATCTCCACGTACTCTCGATATTTTGTTGGGACATCGGCTATCGTATAATAATCCTCTGCTTCTTTATTTCCCACCAAATTATCCATCCCTTCCGGTGACGTTATCATCGTAGTTCCTTCCTCACTCTTATCCATCCACCAGAAGAAGCCACCATGTTTGTCGGCATTGGCAACCACCTGCCAGGAACCGCCTATCATCATGGCAAGCACTACTGCAGCTGCCACCACACCGTTTTTGTGTCTGTGAATAAATTCCAAAACCTTGTGTTTTTGTTTTTTTTGACCACCTTTTTCACTTTTCTTCGCATTCTTTTTATCGTTCTCTTCAGAACTGCTTTGCTCTGCCTTCTCCGTTTCTGCCAGAATCTTTTCCTCTTCTTCGCGCTGTTCACAATACTTCCGGAAATCACTTAACGCCTCTTCCACCGGTAATTCCTCTGCGATCTTCTCCCCCTGCTCTGCCTTCAGACTATCGAGCAGTTTTACTAAGGTCTGCACTTCTTCTGCGTCGAATGCTTCCTCTGACGCTTCCAGCAGATACCAGTCCAATCGTTTTGTAAGTTCCTGAATCAGGCTTTCGTTATCCTGCTTCTTCATTTCTGTTCCTTTCCCTTCTGTATCCTGTCATCGACACTTTCATTCTTCTCTATTGTATATGACGTTTTCTTGTCGATTCTTACATAATCTTTTTGCTTTTTGTCAAAAGCAAGTCCTTCTGTCGCATTCTGCGATATAATTTTCGCTATCTTGTCTCTAAGTCTGCTGATGCGGACACTCATATTATTTTCCGATACAGTTTCCAGTCTCGCCATATCCGCAATGGTATAACCGCAGACAAAATATCTGTAAAATCTTTGTTTTTCCGCTTCTGTCAAATCACTTAATATAGCAATATTAAGCTCTGATTTTCCATATCCGTCTTCTATCACGGTATATTCATAATTTTCCAGTTCCACTTCGCACTCCAGCTTCCGTAATTTCTTATTCAATTCTTTCATTTTGTTTTTTGCAGTGTTAATCAGCCAACCTGTCGGATTAGAAAGTGTCCGGACATATTCCCATTTCTTATAGGCTATATAAAAAGTCTCTTGCAACACATCCTTTGCCAATTCTCTGTCGGCTACCCTGCAACGGATAAATTTATAAATTTCCAAATAGTTCTCGTGATACAATTCATCAAATTCTTGGTGGTCTCCTGTTGTCTCTTCTTTCTGCATGTACACCTGCCATCACCTCTCCGGGAAGGTTTTATCTTTCTAAAATTTATTTCCTATATAATTTACCATTTGTTGCCATACTAAATATAGATGGTTTTACGATACGGAAAAATTTTGTTTTCTATATCTTCACATTTTACTTTTCATAGACTAACTGTCAATTTTTTCTCATCGACAAATACAGTTAAAAATTGCATTTTTGTTGTTGACAAACGCAATCGCTTTTGTTAGAATGAATCACGGTGATTGCACGAGCAGTCACGTGATGCTGCTGTGGCTCAGTCGGTAGAGCGTCGCATTGGTAGTGCGGAGGTCACGGGTCCGATTCCCGTCAGCAGCT
>CAKRRS010000025.1 GCA_934394665.1 uncultured Acetatifactor sp.
TGCATACAAATTCCAGGTGATAACTCTTCTGCGGGTCGCTCATAGAACCAATGCAGAGAAAAGCTCCTCTTAAAAATGCCCTTTGACAGCAGGAATTTTTAATCAGCAAAGGGCTTACCGGCTCCGACAGATCTCCGATCTTGTCAATCACACTCCGCATTTGCTCCTCGCCGATTTTAACATCAGTATCTATATTATATGTTTTTTTCAATAATGTAAAGCCTTTTCTGACAACCGCCGCGTTTTCCGTCTGGAAACCGATCATAAAATCTCCGTCTGCAGAGCGTCCGTACTGACCGCTAAAGTGCATGATCGCCGCCAGCTCCGCAATCTGGCAATGTCTTGCCGGGCTGATGTGCTTCGCCAGTTCTTCCTTTACTTCACTCGAAAACGACATGTTAAATTCCTTCTCTGGGGACATCACGGTGATACAGCTTGATACCGTAATGCCCTTCTGCCTTCATACGATCATACAACTTGTTTGCCAGAGTGACACTTCTGTGCTTGCCGCCGGTACAGCCGATGGCGATCACCAGCCGGTATTTTCCCTCTTTGATATAATTCGGAATCAGGAATTGAATCATATCCGTCAGCTTGTCCAGGAAAATTCCGGTCTCTGGGAAGCTGCAGACATAATCCTGTACTTCTTTGTCGTTACCGGTCTTCTGCTTTAATTCTTCTATATAATAGGGATTCGGCAGAAACCTTACGTCAAAGACCAGATCCGCATCCGCAGGGATTCCATGCTTAAATCCGAAGGACATTACTGTCACCATAAGGCTGTTGTATTCTTCGTTCTGAACGAAGATACGATCCAGCTCTTCTTTCAGCTCTCTGACCAACAGATTGGAAGTATCAATGACATAATCCGAATTCTTGCGGATCGTCTCCAGGATCTTACGCTCCTTGTGAATACCGTCTTCCACTCTGCCGTCTGCTGCGAGAGGGTGCACACGTCTGGTCTCCTTATACCGTTTTATCAGAGCATTGTCGTCGGAGTCCATAAACAATATCTCGAATTTGTAGCCTTTTTCTTTTAACTGCTGCAAAATACGGGTAGCATCCGTAAAATTCTGGTCTGCACGGACATCCAGTCCCAGTGCGACCTTGCTGATCTCGCTGCCGGGCATGGCGATCAGCTCTACGAATTTATCAATCAAAGATACCGGCAGATTGTCTACACAGTAAAATCCGGCATCCTCCAAAAGCTTTAGCGCAGTTCTCTTTCCCCCACCGCTCATGCCTGTTACTACTACAAATCTCATATGCACCTCTCACCTGTTGTATTACAAAATTACGATAGGAATTTTATTTCAGGTTCCAGTTCTACCTGAAAACGTTCCTTTACCCTTCTTCGTACTTCCCAGATCACATCTTTTACATCTTCCGCGGTTGCATTCCCTGTGTTGACGATAAAACCGCAATGCTTCTCGGACACTTTAGCTCCGCCGACAGAATAGCCGCGCAGTCCCGCCTCCATGATCAGCTGCCCTGCAAAACGTCCTTCGGGACGTTTGAAGGTGCTGCCGGCACTGGGATATTCTAACGGTTGCTTTTCTCTGCGGCGTTTTGCAAGGTCCGCCATTTTTTCCGCGATCTGTTCCGGATCTCCCTGTTGCAGCCGGAAAGTCACTTTCGTGACAACAAAAGGCTGATTCTGGATCACGCTGGTACGATAACCGAATTCCATGGTGCTGTTATCCAGCTCCATGATCTCTCCGTTACAGTTGACAACGGTTACGGTCGCTACTACCTGGCTCATTTCCCCTCCATAAGCCCCGGCATTCATCACGACTCCGCCGCCTATGGTACCGGGAATCCCGGCTGCGAATTCCAGACCTGTAAGTCCGTGTTCTTTTGCCGTATTGGCGACCTGGCTCATCAGGGCTCCGGCCTCCGCTTCGAGATGACAGTCCTTCACCGTGATCTTACTCATATATTTTCCGATGGCCAGGACAATTCCACGATATCCGCTGTCACTGACCAGCAGATTGCTTCCGTTGCCGATCACGGTATACGGTACATCTACCAGGCGCAGATATTTCTGGATCTTGCATAACTGCTCTTCATTTTCCAGATAGATCAGACAGTCGGCCGGTCCGCCGATGTGAAATGTCGTATGCATTTTCATCGGTTCCTGCAACCGTATTCTTTCTGTGGGTACAATTTCTTTTAATGCTTCTATCACTGCTGCACTTATCATATTCTGGCTGCTCTTTCTATTATGATACCTATCGGGGATAGGTTTTCATGTCTTTCTCTTCTACTATGATATATAGTTATTCCAAGACACTCTACTTTAATACCAGAGCTGCCGCGCCGAAGATTCCGGCATCATTTCCAAGCTTTGCCAGGGCAAATTTTGCCTGTTTGCAGGGACCGAACGCACATCTCTTATAGGAAGGCTCTATGTATTTGAATAAAATGTCTCCTGCTTTGGATACACCGCCACCGATGACGAAGATCTGTGGGTCGACCACGGCGGATACCGCTGCCAGTCCCTTGCCCAGATATTCTCCGAACTGTTCTGCGATCTCGACAGCTACCTGATCTCCTGCCTTTACCGCATCGAATACTGTCTTGGCAGAAATCTCGCCACCTCGCAATACGCTGGGTGCGTCGTCTTTTGCCAGGCGTCTGTTTGCCAGACGGGTAATGCCGGTAGCGGATGCATACTGCTCCAGGCAGCCCTTGTTCTTACAGCCGCACTCTTCCGTCTCGCTGTCTTCGATATGGATATGTCCGATCTCTCCGCCGGCACCGTTGGTTCCGGTGAGGATCTTGCCGCCCAAGATGATGCCGCCACCGACACCGGTTCCCAGGGTTACGGCTACCAGATTGGAATAGCCTTTGCCGCCGCCCTGCCACATTTCGCCGAGGGCTGCCACATTCGCATCATTTCCTGCCTTCACCGTCACCGGCAAATTCAGTTCCTTCTTCAGTTCGTCTGCCAGATGAAACGATTTCCAGCCGATGTTGACTGCACCGTTTACCATATAGCCGTCATCATTGACCGCACCGGGAGCGCCGATGCCGACGCCTACCAGTTCTTGCGCGGTAATGTTCTTTTCCTGCATTTTATTCTTAATGGATGCTGCGATATCCGGCAGCACCTTCTCACCGCCGTTGTCCTTGACCGTGGGGATTTCCCACTTGTCCAGAACCTGTCCTGCATCATTGAACAGTCCCAATTTTACTGTGGTTCCGCCCACATCTACTCCAAATGCATATTTACTCATCTTCCTCGTCCTCCTCACGTCTTTTTGCCAGAGAGTTCTGTACACGGGTGTACAGCTCTTTTGCTGCATTGTAACCCATCTTCTTCTGACGGTGGTTAACGGCTGCCGTCTCACAGATGACTGCCAGATTACGTCCGGGACGGATCGGAATGTTATGACATACTACCTTATTCCCCAGATATTCGGTATAGTTCTCTTCCAGTCCCAGTCTGTCGTATTCTTTATCCTTGTCCCAGTCTTCCAGTCGGATGACCAGATCAATATTGGCGGTATCTCTGACGCTGGATGCACCGAACAGTGCCTTCACATCCACGATACCGATACCTCTCAGTTCAATAAAGTGCTTCGTGATATCCGGTGCGGAACCTACCAGGGTATCGTCACTTACCTTACGAAGTTCTACCACATCATCGGTGACCAGACGATGTCCTCTCTTGATCAGCTCCAACGCTGCCTCGGACTTACCGATACCGCTCTCGCCTGTGATCAGGACACCTTCACCGTAGACATCCACCAATACACCGTGCACGGAGATGCAGGGAGCCAGCTTTACGTTCAGCCATCTGATGATCTCCGACATGAAGGAGGAGGTAGATTTCTTGGTAGATAATACAGGAACTTCATGTCGGATCGCTGTCTCCAGGAAAATAGGATCCGGCTTCAGGTCACGGCTGAACACGATACAGGGAATATCATAGGACATCAGCTTCTCATACGCTTCCTTACGGGTGTCGTCCGTCATTCCTTCCATATAAGTATATTCCACAAATCCGATGATCTGCAGTCTGGTGGCATCAAAATGTTCAAAATAGCCTGCCAGCTGCAATGCCGGACGGTTGATATCCGGCTGTGTGATCTTCACATGCTTCACATCGATCTGAGGTGTGAGATTTTCCAGTTTCATTTTTTCGATAACACGGGTCAAACTTACACTTGCCATACTAATCTCCATTCCGCAGACGATTCCTTTCGTCGGAGGAATCGCGAATCAAATTTCAAATTTGATTCTGCGATAAAGGCTACTTTGTGACGCCTGCGGCACAAATAGCCGTGTGAAAAATAAGCTACCATGCTTATTTTCACACTTATCTCCATACCTTTCCGCGAAGAACCCGCCCCGTACACATTTTTTGAAGGTTCCCGCCTCATTATCGTATTGTAACTTTTGAAGTTACCATATTACTTATGATTGTACCACAGGCGGTCGCTTCTGTGAAGCGAAAAAGGCTACAATCTCCTGTGCCGTACGCTCATTCATTTCGGGAATTTCCATCAGTTCTTCCACGGATGCCTGTCTGATCTCCTCTAAGGACTTGAAGTGCCGCATCAGGGCTTTTCGTCTGGTGGGACCTACCCCGGGGATATCATCCAGTACGGATCTCACCTGGGTCTTACTGCGCAGGGATCTGTGATACTCGATGGCAAAACGGTGCGCTTCATCCTGGATCCTGGTGATCAGTTTGAAGCCTTCCGAATGGGTATCTATCGGGAGTTCAATGTTATGGTAATACAGACCTCTGGTACGGTGGTTGTCATCCTTGACCATACCGCAGACCGGAATGTCAATTCCCAGTTCTTCCAGTACGGACAGTGCGATATTTACCTGGCCGCGGCCGCCGTCCATGAGGATCAGATCCGGGAACTTGGTAAAGCTGCCATACTCCCGGTCCATCTCCTGTTCTTCCAGTTCTTTGCTCTCCTCCATGCCATGGCGGAACCGTCTCGTCAATACCTCTCGCATGCAGGCATAATCATCCGGTCCGGAGACACTCTTGATCCTGAACTTGCGATAATCGCTGCGCTTGGGTTTTCCCTTTTCGTATACGATCATGGAGCCTACGTTTTCAAAACCGTTGATATTGGAAATATCGTAAGCCTCCATTCTCGCCGCGCCCGTGAGCGGCAGCTGCAACAGATCCGAAATCTCTTTCACCGCGCCGATCGTACGGCCTTCCTCTCGCTTCAGTTTCTCACGATCCTGGGACAATACCAGCTTCGCATTCTGCGCTGCCAGCTCCACCAGTTTTTCCTTGCTGCCGATCCTGGGCACTTTCAGATAGACTCGGCTGCCCTTGCGTTCCGACAGCCATTTTTCGATCAGTTCCGCATCCTCGATCTCATATTGCAGCATCAGTTCTCTGGGGATAAAAGGAGTTCCTGCGTAGAACTGTTTTACAAAATCCTGCAAAATTGCCGGTTTGTTATTTCCCGGTACATGTGTCATATAGTAATGTTCTCTGCCGATCAGTTTGCCATCCCGGACAAAAAATACCTGCACCACCGCTTCCGTCTCATCCTGATACAGTGCCAGGATATCCTTGTCCTCACCAACACCTTCCGTGATTTTCTGCTTCTGGGATACCTGGCGGACACTGGAGAGCAGATCCCGGTATCTCGCCGCGTCCTCGAATTCCATAGCTTCGGCGGCTTTGTTCATCTTCTCTTCCAGGTCTTTTAAGATCGGACTGTAGTTGCCGTTCAGAAATTCCAGTGCGCCCGCCACCTGCTGCCTGTATTCCTCTTTGCTGACATACCCCTGGCAGGGCGCCAGACACTGCTTGATATGATAATTCAGGCAGGGACGCTCGATGCCGATATCTCTGGGCAGCACCCGGTTGCAGGTGCGAAGCTGATACAGCTTATTCAATAGTTCTATGGTGTCCTTTACCGCAGCTGCACTGGTAAAGGGGCCGAAGTAGCGGGATTTATCCTTTTTCATCGTTCGGGAGAAAAGAATCCGCGGATAATCCTCGCCGACCGTTACTTTAATATACGGATAGGTCTTGTCATCTTTCAAAAGGGTGTTGTACTTCGGAGAGTTTTCCTTAATCAGGTTGTTCTCCAGCACCAGTGCTTCCAGTTCCGAATCCGTCACAATGTATTCAAACCGGGCGATGAGCGACACCATCTGGTCGATGGCAGGGCCTCTGCCGATGTTTTCCCTAAAATATGACCTTACACGATTGTGCAGGTTAATGGCTTTCCCGACATATAAGATGACATCCTTGTCATCACGCATGATATAGACTCCCGGCTTCTTGGGGAGCTTTTTTAATTCTTCTTCAAAATTAAATCCCATGACTACCCCTTCTTTGTTCCAACGCCAAACCAATCAACCTATCTGCCTGATCCGCCATAAACAGCGGTATATTCAACATATCATCATCTAATTTTAAATTTTCCAAAGAGAATCGTATACGGAGTTTCACCTTATCCGGAAACAATTCTTTGAATTTCTTAAGGCTTTTACCGGATATATTTGTTTCAGCTTTTACTTCAACCGGGAAAATATCATTTTCTCGCTGAATAAGAAAATCCACTTCATACGGAGGATTATTCTGTGTCCAGTAACGGGGAGTCACCTCAAATTGTGTTATCAATGTCTGCAGCACAAAATTCTCGGTCAATGCGCCTTTAAACTCCGTAAACAGACGATTTCCCTCACCAAAAGCAGTGGGAGCTAACTGTGCCAGGCGGCGAAGCAATCCCACATCTACCAGATAAATTTTGAAAGCTGACAAATCATCATAAGCTGACAATGGAAGTCCCGGCGCAGAGCAGCGATAGATTTTATGAACCAGTCTCGCATCTACCAGCCACTGCAAAGCATCCTCATATTCCCGGGCTCTGGCTCCTTCTTTTACAACCTTATAGATAAATTTCTTATTCTCTCTTGCCAACTGAGAGGGTATCGATTTCCATACCATAGAAATCTTCGGAAATTCACCGGTGTCCGGATGTTTTGCGAAATCACGCTCATAGGCTCCGATAATATCGGACAATGCTTCCTGCATAGCAGAAACATCACGGGTATTCGTCCACATAAAAACAGGTTCCGGCATACCGCCTGTTACATAGTACATCTTCAGTTTCTCGTACAAAGGATTAAAAAAAGCATCCGGGATCGGCTCAAGAGCATCCACGCTGTCCAAATAGGCAGCCAGATTTTCATCTCCGTTCGCAATTAGAAATTCAGTAAATGTCATAGGATCGATCTGCATGAAATTCACCTTGCCCACGGGGAAAGAAGAAGGTTTTGCCAGTGCAGTACCCAGCAGTGAACCTGCGCAGGCAATGTGATACTGTGGCGCATTCTCACAAAAATACTTCATTGCATTGATTACTTTGGGGCAATCCTGCACCTCGTCAAATATGATTAGTGTTTTTTCCGGTACAATCTTCTGTCCGCTTGCCAGCATCAGATTTTGCAAAATGCGGTTCACGTCTTTGGTCGTCTCGAAGAACTGCTTGTATTCCTCGTTTTCATCAAAGTTAAAGTATGCCGTATTTTCATAATAACGCTTGCCGAATTCCTTTAGAATCCATGTTTTTCCCACCTGACGCACGCCTTTCAGGATCAGTGGCTTACGATAGGGAGAATTCTTCCAGGTTAACAATTTTTCCATAATAAATCGTTCCATAAGCTTCCCTCACATTTTTATGACGTTTTTTGTGTATTTTATCACACTTTTATTATATATTTATGTTTATCAAAATACAATATGTGATTTATTTTTATTATTTCCTGATTCAAATTGGTAAATAGCAAATTTAACTTCCGTTTTGCAAAAGTAACTTCTGTTTGAATTATTTTTGCAAGATTAACTTCGGAATCAGCACCTTTAAAACAGAAATAAGTCTTGCGAAAACAGTGCCAACTGGAAATTAGTATTGCAGGAGTGGACTTTAGTATTACAAACCGCTTGAAATAGGACTTTTTAGCGTGTTACTATACTCTTGAAGTCATATTTTACTGTATGCAAATAAGAAGTCGTCGCTTCGTTTGCATGTTTGCAAGGGAAACTTCCACCTCTGGGATATGGGTGACATGATCAGGAGATGACATTAGCAGTTTTACTTCAGCAGTTCAGGTTTTAGTATGATTTCATTAGCAGGAACAGCTTCCAGGTTAAGCTTAGAGGCTGTATCCGCGCCATAAAAGAAGCTGAATAGTTGATGTGCGGATCGATTATTCAGCTTCTTTCTTGTATAGGAGTTAATGTGACTCATCATCAGGTTGACTTTATCCTGTGTAAGAAAAGCAAATGATGTTTTCTTAGGAACAATCCTTCTGATGAATTCATGAGTTACTTCAATACTTCCTTTTTGATCAGGACGTTGCGGATCACAGTAAAACACATAGGTTCTGCGTCTTCCATCCTCATCAAACTCTATTGCCAACGGATCCGTAAATTCGCTTCCGCGATCTGCTAAGATGACCTGGAACATCTCACAGAATTGTTCCCGCCCAAGTATCTCATAAAGATGGTTCACCGCTTCTGTTACCGACTTGGCTGTATTCGCTTCCCTAAGATATGCCAGCATAAGGGAACAGTTTCTAAAGAATACTGTAAGCAGCACCTTTGTGGAATCCCTGGTGCCTTCTACCGAATCCATTTCCACCACGTTGAAATCAGGATGTCCTTTCATAAAAGCTTCAAAATCTTCGTAGGTACGCCCGATATGGCATTTTTTATCGACACGTACAACCTTTTTGGATTTGCGTTTTTTATAACGCACTTTTCTGGGAAGATCTATATTTCCAGCAGAAAGTATGCCGGCATCTATGTAGTTATAAATGGTCCTTTCATCTACCATGATTTCTGCTGCATTGTTCATACAAATTTGATGAATCGACTGGCCTTGTCTGATAAGAGGCGAAAGGATGGCATCAAGCCGATCCAGTTCTTCTGGTGTTATATCGATACCCTTACGGGAATCAGAACGTGTCTTTTCGTATGTTTTATGAGCTTCCTTTGCATCATAGAACTGTTTGGCAAGAGTACAGGAACGTACCTGTTTACATGAATTGCAAACATAGGGTGCTTTCTTTAGACTTGAACATTTTTCCTCTTCAAAATCAGGACAATTGACCATGCACAAAGCACACTCAGAACAGTATGTTTTTCCGTGCCATAACCGATTAATAAACCCACAGCTATCTTCGCCACAGATATACTGCTTAGTGCATCTCTTTCTGTGTCTGCATGGATTATAGCCTCTGGAACGCGTACCAGTATTTCGATAATCAAGATGGGCTTTCACTTCTTTAGAAACAGTTGATGGATCCTTGCCTATCAGAGCGCCTATTTCAACGAACGTCTGCCCCTCTTTTAAAGCTTTCTGTATGGTAATGCGATCATCCAGTGTCAGATGCTTATATTTATAGGATGACATGTATTTATCCTCCTTAGTCTTGCTGCCATCTCCTGACACTACTGAAGTGATTACCATTATTACACAAAAAAGAAAAGGAAGATCATCTATTTACAAGACTATCTTCCATCTTCATGTTTGTATGACTTATTTCTGTTTTATAAAATATAAAAACCTTAGTAACTGGAAGTTACTTTTTCAATTGAGTCCTGATTCAAATTTACTAAATCCAGATTTGGTATTGAACAACCGGATGGATATCAAGTATAATTTTCTCAGATATTTGAGTCAGCTCCTGTACAATAAACACTCAGAAACGGAGGTTATTATGAATCAGAGATTAATCAGTCTATTCCTCAGTGCTTGTCTGTGTGCCGGTCTGTCCGGATGCGGAAAAACTAATATCGATGGCGGATCCGGTATCGCACGACAGTCTTCTGCCGTCAAAGAACTCGGAAGCGATATCGCAGTCGGCGCGAAGCCGGCACCGGTCGATTCCTATGAGGAATTGAAAAACGGCGTCAACAAATTTGCATTTGCCCTGTATGATGCCCTTCCAAAAGACAGCAACTGCTTCTATTCTCCTTACAGTATTTCCAGTGCACTGTCCATGCTGGATCAGGGTGCCGGAAGTGATACGAAAACAGAACTGGAATCAGTACTTGGTATCGCGGATCTTTCTGAGTGGAATCACGAAATGCAAAGCTATCTGAATAAAGAATGGTCCGAGCAGACATTTGTCAATACTGCCAATTCCATCTGGATGACAGATCAAAAGGAATGGGCAGCAAATATCTCCGACGATTTCCTGCTGCCGGCAAAGACATATTACCATGGTGAAATCTACGAAGCAGACTTCACAAATCAGGCGGATCAGGTTGTGAAGGATGTGAACGGCTGGGTATCGGGACATACCAATCAGATGATTCCCTCCATCGTAGATGAACTTCCGCCCGCTACCGTTATGATGCTCATAAATGCTGTTTATTTTGAAGGGAAATGGCAGACACCGTTTGTAGAAGAGGATACTTATGATGATATCTTCCACGGAACTAACGGCGATTCCACCATACCTATGATGCATCTGTACGGGGAACAGTTCGCTTATATCGATACCGGTTCGATCAAAGGTATCATGCTTCCCTATGATGGCGATTCCGTAGTGATGAAGGTTTTCCTACCATCCCAAGAAGGCGATACCATCTCCGCTCTGTTCGATGCCTTAAGTAATGATGAAAAGCAGGCTTTGATCGATTCTCTGGATACTGCGGATGATAAAGAAATACAGACAGTACAGCTTCCGAAATTCACCGATGAACAGGGAATTAACGGGCTTGACGATATTCTGAAGAACCTTGGCATCCGGTCAGCCTATACTTCGGCAGATTTTTCCAGGATTGCAGATGATATTGCTGTGTCTTCCGTCACCCATAGGGCAAAAGTGATCGTGGATGAGAACGGTACAAAGGCTGCTGCCGTAACAGATATCATGGTTGACGGGGCCGCCGCCATGGAAACGGAAGAACCCTATACCTTTATCGTCGACCGGCCGTTTGTCTATGTGATTGAAGATCAGGATACGGGGATGATCCTGTTTGTGGGTCGGGGAAATGACCTGGTCAAGTAAAAGGAATTTGACCATCTTTCACCCGTCAGAGCGCATTCAGGGGGATACAAAGAAACAGCACACCCTTTTTGCGAGTGTACTGCCTTCTCTGTTCCTTATGGGTTCTTGCATCTAGCACATCTTAAAGCCCTTAGCCTTCAGGCAAATCTCCACTTCCTCGGGATCTGCGGTGTGCAGGATCATGACAGGAGTCGAGGAATCACGGTTGAAGGACAGGTAGGTGTAGTCCACATTGACATTGCTGTCTAACAGTGCGGTCAGTAAGGTGTTCAGTGCGCCGGGCTTGTCCTCGATCTCGACTGCCAGGACATCCACGAAACGGCAGAGGTAGCCCTTCTCTGTGAGGACCTCTTTTGCCTTGTCGGGATCGGATACGACCATACGGTTGATGCCGTACTCGGCTCCGTCGTTAGTCACAGAACCCCAGATATTGATGCCTGCCTCATAGAGGGCATTAGTCATGGTCTGCAGCGCTCCTTTTTTATTTTCAGCGTAAATAGATAACTGTTTTAACATTTCGGTATTACCTCCTCATTGCGATCTGACTGATAATGCAGTCTGTCCGGGAATCTCCCGGCACTTTATTATGATAAAGCATTCTTATAAAATAATCAACCCAGAGTTATACTTTCCTAATTTTATTTTATCGCTTACATCCCAAAAATGACTTTAATCTAAACTCGAGTTTAAATTAAAGTCATTTTTCCATAATTTTTCTTATTTGTGCCTCTCAAAAAGGCTTTATGTTTACAACATCACCATTTTCCGTTATGACAGTGTTCCGTGGGAAAACAGTCCTACCGGTCCCTGGGGAGGATCCGTAGGATCCTTGGGATCCTTGGGATCTTTGGAATCCTTCGATTCTGCGGAAGTCTCACCGGCAATTTCCTTCGTCGTATTATCCGAAGCTGTCTGCTCTTTTGCTTCCTGCAGACTGTCCTCAAAGGCAAGCGGCTGAAATGTGGGATCCGTAGAGGTCATGACCTGCTCACCGATGGTCACGTCAACGTTGTTTCCCTTCATTGCGTCTGCAACGGTATTATCTGCCTCATCCTTTTTTATCTCAGCCTTTTGACCGACAGTGCCTTCCGCTGCGTCCTTCTTCTCTTCCTCAGGATTGGGTAATCCTTTCTCCTTGCGGAAAATCTCCATGAACTCTTTACCGGTGATGGTCTCGCGCTCGATCAGGAACGCTGCCAGCTTATCCATCAGTTCACGGTTCTCGCGGAGCATCTGCAATGCCTTGTCATAGCTTTCCTTAATGATAGATACTACTTCTTCATCGATCGCTGCAGCAGTCTCATCACTGCAGTTCAGTGCGGTTCTGCCCTCCAGGTACTGGCTTTCTACCGTAGCCAGGCCGACCAGACCAAATCTCTTGCTCATACCGTAACGGGTCACCATGTTGCGGGCGATATCCGTAGCTTTCTCAATATCATTGGCTGCGCCGGTGGTAACGGTATCGAATACCACTTCCTCTGCCGCACGTCCACCGACCAGACTTACCAGCATATCGCGAAGCTCTGCCTCGGTATTGAGGTATTTTTCCTCCTCCGGCACGTGCATTACGTAACCCAGCGCACCCATGGTACGGGGAACGATCGTGATTTTCTGTACCGGCTCGGAATTTTTCTGTAACGCGCTGATCAGTGCATGACCTACTTCATGATAGGATACGATCCGACGCTCCTCTTTGCTCATGATGCGGTCTTTCTTTTCCTTACCTACCAGCACCTGTTCCACCGCTGCGAACAGATCCTGCTGGTTCACGAATTCTCTGCCTTCCTTGACAGCGTTGATGGCAGCTTCGTTGATCATATTGGCCAGATCGGAGCCTACCGCACCGCTGGTCGCCAATGCAATGGCATCCAGATCTACAGTTTCGTCCATCTTCACATCCTTGGAATGTACTTTCAGGATCTCCACACGGCCCTTGAGGTCAGGCTTATCTACGATGATCCGTCGGTCAAAACGTCCGGGACGTAAGAGCGCCTTATCCAGGATCTCCGGACGGTTGGTCGCACCCAGGATCAGAATACCTTTGGAGCTGTCGAAACCATCCATCTCGGACAGCAGCTGGTTCAGCGTCTGTTCTCTCTCTTCATTGCCTCCGCCGTACTTGGAATCACGGCTGCGGCCGATGGCATCGATCTCATCGATGAATACAATACAAGGGGCGTTCTTGGTCGCTTCCTTGAACAGGTCGCGGACACGGCTGGCACCCACGCCTACATATAACTCAATAAAATCAGAACCTGTCAGAGAGAAGAACGGTACATGCGCCTCTCCTGCCACAGCTTTTGCCAACAGGGTCTTACCGGTTCCGGGAGGTCCCACCAGCAACGCACCCTTGGGAAGCTTTGCACCGATCTTGGAATATTTCTGCGGATTATGCAGGAAATCCACGACTTCCACCAGGGATTCTTTCGCTTCATCTTCACCGGCTACGTCCTTGAAAGTAACACCGGTCTCTTTCTGTACATATACTTTGGCATTGCTCTTGCCCACGCCCATGGGACCACCGCTGCCGCCCATTCTGCGGAACAGGAATCCTGCCACGATCCAGATCAGCACTACCGGAAGCACTACTGTCACAAGGATCTCCATCAGGAAACTTGACGTATTACTGCTGATGCGCGTTCCTTCCACATCATGCTCCTGCAGTCTGGCGGTCAAAGTGTCCAGATCTTCCATTAACATCGTATAATATACCGTCTGGGAAGACTGCATTGCCTTCTGGGTAATCCCGTAGAAACTAATATAACTGTTCGGAGCCGGCGTTGCCGCTGCCTCCTGCTTCAGCTGCACGGTGATCACACCGCTCTCTCTGTTGACCTCCACTGCCGCAACCTTGTCCGCTTCCAGATCCTTCAGGAAATCGGTATAAGCAACTTCAGTCCCGCTGTTGGTTCCGAAGAAAGCATTATACAGCATCAGCACCAGAATGATCGTAGTAAGTCCGGACAGGATCATCATTAAAATACTGGGGCGTCTCGGTGGGCGGTTGTCATTCCCATTACCGCCATTCCCATTGTTACCGCCTCTGCCGTTATTGCCGCTGCCGGGAGCACCGTTGCCATTGCCGCCGTTACCGGAGCCATAGCCGTTATTATATGATTCAGATAATATTCTCATGTCATCTCCATTTTCTACTTTATTCTATTGTCTCCAGCTTTCTTTGTTCTGAGACAGCAAACATATCGCAATGATTCAGGAAACGTTGAAAAATAATATTTTCACATTTATCCGGATAATTACAATCTATTTCATTATAGAGATAACTTATTGATAAATCAATAGTTCAAATGTGAAAAAAATATGAAAGACAGCATATCTCTGTGTCTACAGACAAATGCCCGGAATTCGCAAAAAGCAAACTTCCGGGCACCTGCCTGCAACAAACAACTTACAACAAACAATTATAGAATCACACCCTTCAGAATGACCTGACGGCGATGCAACTCTTTGTCGGCAATTACGATATTCGCGTATTTGCCTGCTTCCAGGGATCCTACCTCGTCAGAGGCTCCGATGCTGACTGCCGGATTGATGGTAGCCGCACGGATTGCCTGCTCCTTCGGGATTCCCATTTCCACGGCCTTACACATACAGTCATACAGATTCGTGGCGCTTCCGGCAATGGTTCCGTCTGCCAGGGTAGCTAAGGCTCCACGCACGGTAACATCCTGACCGCCCAGGGTGTACTGTCCATCCTCCATACCTACGGCACGCATGCTGTCACTGATGAGGATCATACGGTGTGCACCGAACAGCCGGAAGGTATTCCTTACCATACAGGGATGAATATGGATACCGTCGCAGATCAGCTCCGGCATGACTTCCGGATCATCCGCTGCGGCTCCCACTACAGCAGGTTCTCTGTGGGTCGGTACGGGCATGGCATTATACAGGTGGGTAATATGTTTGGCTCCTGCCTGTATTGCCTTGACGGCAGTGTCATAATCTGACATCGTATGTGCGACAGAGAAATGGAACTCATTCCCCAGTTCCCGGATACAGTCGATGGCTCCTTCTGTCTCCGGTGCGATGGATACCAGCTTTACCAGTCCTTTTGCGCATTTTTGTAATTCCTTCAACGCTTCCACGCTGGGAGGGATAACATATTCTTCCTTCTGGGCACCCTTTTTTGCTTTGTTGATAAAAGGACCTTCCAGATGTACTCCCACTAAGCTGTCCGGCTTATCTTCTGACACTTCCGTCAGGATACGCTTCAATTCTTCCACCGGCAGCGTCATGGTCGCAGGACAGATACTGGTGATTCCGTGGCTGTTCTCATAGGCTTCAATGGCACGATACGCTTCCTGTGTCCTATCACAGAAGTCATATCCCGCTGCTCCGTGAAAATGGATATCTACCAGTCCGGGCAGCACCAGCATCCCGCGTTCTGCTTCACTTAACTCTCCCTTGGTACAGAAGTCTACTTCTGCGATCCGGTCTCCCTCGATGCGGATTCTGCCCGGACGGAACTCATAATCCGCAGTATATAATAGTCCTTTTACTTCTTTTATTTGTTTCGCACCCTCTGCTGCCATTTTGTCCCCTCCTTAACTTCAGCCAAGGCAGGCTTCGTCGCCTACCAGAATCACGTTATTGTGAAGCTGTAATACCGAAGCGGGAACCTGAGGACAGATCGGTCCCCAGAATGCTTTCTTTACGATTTCTTTTTTATCTGCTCCGCATGCCATAATGAGGATCATCTTCGCCTGCATGATGGACTGGATACCCATGGTATATGCCTGCCTGGGCACCTGATCTTCAGAATCGAAAAATCTTGCATTCGCTTCGATAGTGCTTTCGCTCAGATCCACGCAATGTGTAGTCTTGGAAAACTCCTCTGCGGGCTCATTAAAACCGATATGCCCGTTATGTCCAAGTCCTAAAAGCTGTAAGTCAATACCGCCGGAACGCTCCAGCTTGGCATCGTACTCACCGCATGCCTGGGTGGGATCTTTTTTTCCGTCGGGAACATTGGTGTTTTCTTTTTTTATATTTACATGATCAAAGAGCTGATGGTTCATAAAGTAGCGGTATCCGTTGGGATTCTCGCCGTCCAACCCCCTGTATTCGTCTAAATTCATGGTCTTCACCTGAGAGAGATCCAACTCTCCGGCTTCGTATTTTGCGATCAGTCTCTGATAGGCACCGATGGGTGTGGATCCTGTTGCCAGTCCCAGCACGCTGTCCGGTTTTAATAAAATCTGTGCAGCGATCAGATCTGCCGCCAGCGTGGATGCTTCCTCATAATTCTTCGCACAATAAACTCTCATATTCGTCTCCTCCTGCACGCTCTAAAGGTCATGCATAAGGAACTCTATAGACGGTCACAGACTCAGCTTAAAGTATTTCGATACTCATTGGCCGAGATTCCTTCCAGCTTTTTGAATACCCGGGAGAAATGGGCCAGATCCTGGAATCCCACTTCTTCTGCGATATCATAGATTCTGCGGGAAGGATCCTGTAACAGTTCCTTAGCTTCCGCAATACGTGCTTTGTTCAGGGCAACGGAAAAATTCTCGCCCGTATGCTTATTTAACAGCTTGCTCAGATGCCACTGGCTCACATAACAGTGATCCGCCACATCCGCTAGCTGGATTCGTTCTCTGGAATGTTCTTTGATATATTCCAGTGCTTTTGTCACCACAAAATTATTCGCTTCGCTATTGTACAGTACGGCATCATCCCTGTCTTCTTCCGTAGGTTCCTCTATCTCTCCTTCTTCCATGGGGAACATCTTCAGCTTCTCCGTCATGGTCTCAATAGCTTCGTACAATTCATCCATCTTGGATGGTTTCAGCAGGAAGGCCGACACCCCAAGTCGGATAGCTTCCTGCGCATATGTAAATTCACGATACCCCGTAAGAATAGACACCTGCATGTACGGGAATTCTGATTTCAGACCGGCGATCATGGTCAGTCCGTCCATTTTCGGCATACTGATATCGGAGATGACGATAGCAGGCTTCTCCCTGCGGATCACTTCCATCCCTTCGATTCCGTTATAGCCGAATCCCACGACCTTACAATTCCAGTGCTCCCAGGGGATACTCCGGGACAGTCCCTCCACGATCAGCGGTTCATCATCAATAATCACTACCTTGTACATACCGGCACCTCTCATATGTTCATCTGTCATGTTCGTTAAGCAGATGTTATTAAGCAGAACCCATTCGCTTAATAGCATTCTACCCCTTAACGGCACCTGCTGTCATTCCTTTTATGATATATTTCTGTAAGAAAATGTACACGATTACGACCGGCACAACTACCAGGGTAACGGCTGCTGCCATCAGTCCGTAGTTCGTTCCTTCCTGGCTGGTCAGTTCATTCAAAAGTCTTGTGATGGTACGCATCTCCGGACGGCGAAGGAAGAACATCTGTGTAAACAGATCATTGTAGCTCCACAGGAATGCGAAAATAGCTACCGTAGCGAAAGAAGGCTTGGTCAACGGCATGATGACCTTGAAATAAATCTGGAATGCATTACAGCCTTCCATGTACGCTGCTTCTTCCAGTTCCAGCGGCAGGCTCTTCATGTACCCGGACAACACTACGATGGAGAATGCCAGGTTACCGGCTACCTGCGGCAGGATCACAGACAGCATGGTCAGTCCCCAGCTGCTGGTATTAACGATCCCCCAGGAGGTCTCCATGGAGAACACCGGGATGATGGTGGCGAATACCGGGAACATCATAGCGGACACTACCATGGAATACAGGAAGCTGCTTCCCCGGAAACAATATCTTGCCAGTGCATATGCTGCCATACCCGCTAACAGAATTACTAACAGTGATACCATCATGGAGATGAAGATACTGTTGCGGTAAGCTCCGAAGATATTCAGATTACCGAATGCCTTACGATAGTTGGCTGTGGTGAACAGATCCCCCACCGGCAGAGAGAAAGAATCTGCAAGGATCTTATCCTTCGCCTTGAAGGAGTTCTGGATGACCCAGATGATCGGATAGATCGTAGTAAAAGCCCAGATGGTCAGGAAAAGGTATACCAATATGGATCCAACGGATATTTTTTTCTTCATGGTCTTCCCTCCTAGTAATCTTTTTCTTTGAAGATGGCATTTACCACCTTAGCCAGTACGATGCCGAGTACTACGATCAGTACTGCCAGTGCGGAACCGTAATCTACATTCTTAGTCTCCATGGTGTGATAGTACATGTAGGTTCCGGTAAGGAAGGTGCTCTTTAAGGGCATTCCCTTCGGGAACATGGTCCAGGGCAGGTCGAATACTTTCAGGGCACCAGTGACTGCCAGAACGCTGCAGGTACAGATCACGTTGTGTAACAGTGGTATGGATATGTATCTTACCTTCTGGAATGTAGAAGCTCCGTCAATTCTGGCTGCTTCATACAATTCATCGGAAATATTATTCAGTCCCGTGATCAGGATCACGAAATAGAATCCTACATACTGCCACATAACCGGCAGCATCATGGTGAAAAGTGCGATCCCTTCGCCCTTCCAGTCTGTCAGTCCGACCTTACCCAGTTTTTCCAGGATCTGGTTCAGCATACCCTTGTCATACAGGAAGATCAGGTTGAACAACAGACCAAGTGCGGTAGCAGAGATCACGATAGGGAAGAAGTATACCGTCTTGAAAAAGTGTTTCCCGTGTGTAATATTATCTACCATCAATGCCAGGACAATAGCGATTCCCACCTGACCCACCAGCGTAACCAGCATCATGATCAGTGTGTTTTTCAGGGAAATCCACATAACTTCATCATGAAACATCTCTACATAGTTGCTGTACCAGGGATCCAGGAATCCTTCACCGCTGCTTCCCAGCTGTCGTATATTCTGAAAACTATTCCAGATATTCTGTAAGAACGGGTAATACAAATAGACAATCATGAAAAGAAAGGCGGGGATCAGGAAAATTATTGCCGGTTTCTTATTCTTGTATATACTTGCTCCCATATGCTTCCTCCATTCACTTTCCTGTTGAAATCAGCCGGAGGTTTTATCCCCCGGCTGAGCAAGAAATCTTTTTTATTTTACTGCTGTGCGTGATACAGCTTCAGTCCTTCTTCCACTGCCTCAGCTGCGTCCAGCTTACCGGTTACGATCTCGGGCATGCCGTCAAAAGTAGTTACACGGCAGTCACCCATGAAGATGTCCTGTACGGCTCCGGTCAGGGATGTAACACCGGACATCATATCCATAGCTTCGATCTGCAATGCATTGAACTGACTCTCGTCTACTGCAGGAGCGTTCTTCAGAGCGCTTGCGGTATGCTGTGCAAATACGGGAACTAATTCATCAGAGGTCATGTAGCTTACGAAATCAACAGCTGCTGCTCTCTTGTCGGGATCCTCCCATGCTTTTCTGGTGATGTAGTAACCCATGGACAGACCACCGATCAGATCGGTTGCCTTTCTGTCACCATTGCCGGGTACATAGGTAACGGTAAAGTTAGCCAGCTTGTCAGCATCCAGGGTAGAAGCATCCTCGGGATCGGACTGGCATGCACTTACAATACCGCCAACCTTCCAGGAACCATCGATCAGGAATGCAGCCTTGCTGTCTACGAACATTGCAAAAGTCTCATCATCGGTAGCGGATAAAGTGTTGTCAGGGAAATATCCCAGTTCATACAGTTCTTTGATATCCAGCATACCGTCTACCCAGGAAGTAGCATCCTCAATTCCTGTGGGAACCTGTACATGATTCTCAGGGGTGTTATGATTAAAGATCGCATACTCCCACCAATAATGAGGGATGTTGCCCAGAGCTGCTGCAATCGGAGTATATCCTGCATCCTTGATCTTCTGGCAGTCTTCCTTGAACATGTCCATGGTGTAATCAGCGCCGGGTACTTCTACGCCTGCTGCATCCAGGACTTCTTTGTTCACGAACATTGCTTCCCAGAAACCGTTGACGGGAACTGCGTATTTTTTGCCGTCTACCAGAGAGTCAGCGATCAGATCATCATTCATGTTAGATGCATAATCGGGATACTCTGCGCGGATCTCATCAATAGAAACTACCTTGTCAGCTTCGATGAAGCTGTTTGCATCTGCTCCGTTGAAGAAGAACAGTACGTCGGGTTCGGAGCCTGTCTCGAAGTCAGTGATTACTCTGGTCTTGAAGGTCTCATCAGAAGTAGCAGAGGTATCTGCCACAGTGTTACCGGTCTCGTCACACCATGCCTTTACGGCATTTTTGAAATTCTGTGCGTTACCATCTTCACCTGCGAAGGTGGTGGTTACATTCAGTTCTACAGGCTTTGCTGTAGCTGTTGTTCCCTCGGAGCTTGTCGTACTTTCTGTTTTTGTGCCGGTCGTCTCTACGCCCCCGTCAGACGGCTGGCTGCCACATGCTGCAAGAGAAAAAATCATGGTACCTGCCAGCATTGCTGCAATAAATCGTTTCATACACTATACCTCCCAAATTTTGTTTTCCAGATGTTCTTCATCTGTTGTAACTATATAATAGTATGAATGGGGGAAAATCAAAATTGTTGCCTTTGGCTTTTTTTGCCTATTATTGTTGTCTTCCTTCATCAATTTTGACCAAAATTGTACTAACTGTATGATTACTTTTGTTATTAGTGATGAACAATCCGCACTCCGGACCGTACATCATGCGAAGTCTTTGGTCAACATTACGGATTCCAAGGCTTACACGGTGTTCCTTTTGTGGATTCGGTTCTTCCTTTAACAGCTTGTGTATCTTCGCCTGATCTTCTTCACTTAAAGCGCGGTTGTTCTCAATCTCGATACACAACAGATCTTCCCGCTTGCGATACAGACGGATCACCAGCTCCCCTTCTCTGGTAATGCTCATGCCGTGTTCAATGGCATTCTCTGCAATGGGCTGCACGATCAGGCGGGGAATCTTATAGTTTAACAGGCTCTCATCTATTTCTTTTCGACAGGTGAATTTCTCTCCATACCGCTGTGTGATGATATAGAGATATGCATCCACATATTCCATCTCCTCCGCCACAGTATTGTAAGGATCCGCCTTACGGTTCATGGTGGCTTCCAGCATAGTGGACAGTGCCTCGATCATCTGACTGACACGCATATTACCGTTCAGGCGTGCCTCCCAGTTGATGATCTCCAATGTATTATTCAGGAAATGTGGATTGATCTGTGACTGCAATGCCATGATCTTTGCATCCCGCAGTGCGATCTCTTCCATGTAGATTTTATCAAACTGCTGCTTCAGCTGGGATGACATATAATTAAACGATTCTTCCATATGATAGAATTCTTCGCTGTTTGCCATATTCTCTATCTGGGTGCCGTACTCCCCGGCTCTCACCACATCAAATACCTTAATGAGATCCTGCACCGGTCTGTTGACCCGTTTATTCAGGAAATTATAAATAATGAATACCAGCGGCAGTGCAAACACCGCCAGAATTCCGTATACATAGCGGATTGTCTTAATCTCTGCATAGATTGCCGACCGGTCCAGTTCTACCACACAGTCTAACGTGGAATGGTACAGCTTCAGCCTCTTATATACATAAGGGTTCTGCCTGCCGCTCGCATGCTCTATAAAGCTGCCATTTTCCGCAAGCTGATTCTGCTGTTCTTCGCCATAGTGCAAGCTGTCGCCCCCCTCCAGGCTTAAAGCATGTGTGCCGTCGAGATAAACCACAGCGTTTTCATAACCCCAGACACTTTTTAAACTCTCCATCAGAGATTCTTCGTTCAATTCGATCGCGAGGATTGCAAAAGGGTGGAATTTGGAGTCCACCAGGTTACGGATCATATACAGTCGTCCGTCGTAGCTGCGCAGTTCCGTCCGGGTATCCAGGTCATCCATCTCTTCTAACAGATCCTTTGCCACATAGGTCTTGAAATAAGTGATGTCACGATAGGTTCCGCCGGTACTGTTATTGTAGGTGTAATAGATATCATCGGGATATTCCCGGAATACCAGGTTCACAGCCTGGCAGTTTTTATGGAACATATACTGCTGCTCCAGGAAGGTAAATACGGTTGTCTGGAAATCCCGTCTGTTTCCGCCATTCTGATACGTCAGATATGCTTCCCGGATCACGTTCAGATAGGAAGCATTCTTGGATGCGGTCTCACTCTCTGCCAGCTGCAGCTCCATGATCTCTGCCGCCTTTTCCATGGACGTCGTCACGGACCGATCGATCTGGGTATGTACTTTCCGTGTAGCCATAATGCTCATGATGCCGTTAGTCAGAAGCAGCGGCAGGAACCAGCCGAATAACAGTAGGAAAAGCATACTCCATAGCAAGGATTTCCGTCTGCAGATTTTTTCTTTTGTCTTCATGAACATCCCCCTCAGAAAATTTTTGTATATAGAAAGATGATAACACAGTTCTCCACTGTGTTACCATCTCTTTCACCAAATTATGATAATCCATTTACTTTTTCAGCAATAAGTAATCCTCGAAGATCTCGCAAAGCTGCTTTGCATCTTCCGCTTCCGGCATCTCACAGAAGATTCGAAGTAACGGTTCCGTACCGGAGAACCGTACAGAAATCCATCCACCGTTTTTCAAATACAGCTTTACCCCGTCAAGGTAAGAAATCTGCTCTACTTCGTAGGGAATCTCCGGCAATTTCTTTTCTTCCAGCAGATGCTTCTGAATCGCTTCCTTTTTCTCCTGACTGAAGCGGTAGTCTCTCTCTTCCAATGCAAGCTTACCGTACTGCGCATGGATCTCTTCCATGATCGCGGAAAGCTTTTTGCCGGTGACAGCAAGCATTTCCACCAGCAATGCAGATGCATAGACACCATCCTTACCCTTGATATGACCACGAACCGTCAATCCACCTGATGACTCTCCGCCGATGACAGCATCCGTTGCATACATTTTCGCAGAGATATGTTTAAATCCTACGGGAACCTCATAGCATTTCTCACCGAAGCTCTCTGCCACGCGGTCCAGCATATGCGTGGTGCAGATATTGCGGACTACGGGGCCGTGCCAGCCCTTGTATTTCATCAGGTAATAGTACAGCAGTACCAGAATGTCATTGGGATGCAGAAAGTTTCCCTTTTCATCGATGACACCGATACGGTCCGCATCACCGTCGGTTGCGATTCCCATGTCGCATTTTCTGTCCAGAACATAGTTCTGTAAAGCACGCAGCGTGTCTGCTGTAGGTGCCGGCAGTTTACCTCCAAACAACGTATCATGACGCTCATGAATAGTCTCCAACTCGCATCTCGCAGTCATCAGCACAGTCTTAATAGAGGTCTCGCTGACGCCATACATGGGATCCAGTGCCACGCGCAGTCCCGCTTCACGGATAGCTTCCATATCCACTGCGGCAATGATGCTGTCCAGGTACTCATTCAAAGGATAGATTTCTTCGATCAGTCCGGCTTCCAGTGCTTTCTGATAATCCATTTCATTCACGGGCAGATCCGTCACCTCATTAATAAACTGCTCGATCTCCATGGTCTGTTTCTCGTCTGCATCTCTGCCGCCGTAGGTGAATACCTTAACTCCATTGTAGATTGCCGGATTATGGCTCGCCGTGATCATCATACCGTACTGGTAATCATGCTTCATCACATAGAACATTACCAGAGGTGTCGGTACGGATTTATTGATCAGTTTTGTATGTATCCCTTCTGCCGCAAATACCATTGCCGCCCACTGCATGGCTTCCTTGGACAGGAAACGTCGGTCATAACCGATGACCATTCCGGTGTTCTCCACACCTTCCTTTTTCATCTTATCGCACAGTGCCTTGGACAGGATCTGGATATTCTCCTTCGTAAAATCTTCTCCGATGACGGCTCGGAAACCACCGGTACCAAATTTGATCATAATGCTGCCTCCTTATATATTATCTTTTTTGCTTTTGTTCCGTGCTACGCACTACCACTTCTCCGCTCCGGTCCCAAGGTCTTTCACCCACTTATGAGCAAGCTCATGTGGGCTTAGACCTTTTGACCCTGACATCATTTACATAATGACGAATACTTCATGTTCTGTGCCTGCGCGGAATACGGGCACTTTATCTGCCTTATGTCCGTCCACAAGGATCTCTTTTATCCCATGCATCACCTTGCTGCGGTTTTCCACCTTAATATTGTAAGTTGCTCCACGCCATCTTCTGGTCACCTCGAAGCCTTCCCAGTCTGCCGGAATGCAGGGATCGATGATCAGGCAGTCATAATCCGGACGGATTCCCAGCATATATCTGGTAGCGCTGAAGTAGGACCAGCCGCCGCTGCCTGTCATGAATGGATGTCTTGCTCTGCCGAATGCTGTGTGATCTTTGCCTGCAATAAACTGACAGTAGGAATAGGGTTCGGATTCCCGGATCTCGATCCTATCATTCTGCCAGTAAGGGCACAGCGCATCGTAGAATTTCATTGCCAGGTCGCCTCTGCCGCAGACGCAGGCTGCTGCCCATGCCCAGGGATTGGGATGGGAGAAAATAGCTCCGTTTTCCTTCAGACCCGGATATACCCTCGTTACAAATCCGATATCATCATCGGGCTTCGTATAGGAAGGAGTGTTCAGCAGTAGACCATACGGTGTATACAGATATTCGTCGATGGTCTCCAGTGTCTTTGCACTCTTCTCCGGATCTGCCACGCCGGACAGAATTGCCCAGGCGTTGGACTCCAGATGTACCTTGCCCTCTGCGTCTTCCTTGCAGCCGATCTTTTTCCCATTCTTCGTGATGCCGCGGATGTACCAGTCACCATCCCACAATACCGCATCGCAGGCTGCCTTTACCTTATTTGCCAGCTGATGATAATGCTTCGCATCCTCTCTCTCCCCGAGGATCTCCGCCAGCATGATAAAATGCTGCAATGCCCAATAGTGCAGGAAGCTTACCATAGCGCTCTCACCGCCGCCCAGATTCAGGCAGTCATTCCAGTCAGCTCGAAGTCCCTTGCAGATTCCGTCGTTGCCGACCTGCTCCGCGCTGAAGTCCAGAATCCGCTTCAGATGTTCATATACGCTCTCCGTTACTTTATTTCCCAATACGTAAGTATCTGCATAGGTGAACTCTTTTCTGGCAAAATTCAGGTCTCCTGTTTCTTTTATGTACTCTACCACTGCACCCACAAGCCACAGGGCATCATCGGAGCAGGCATCCTTGATTCCGTGGATCATGCTCTGTTTGTCCGGCTCCGGGATCACCGTCGGTGACTGGAACGGTTTCTCTCCGGTCTTTTCCTCAAACCATTCCGGTGAGAACAGGTGCAGACCGTATCCTGTGGTGGTCAGCCCCTTTAACAGCTGTTCGATTCTTTCCCGGCACTTATCCGGATTGGAATGAGGGATCGTCATGGCATCCTGTGCCGTATCACGATATCCCAGTCCCACACGACCTCCGACCTCAATAAAGGATGCAAAGCGTGAGAACATGACGTTGATCTCCGACTGGTACAGTGTCCAGGTATTGATCAGTGTATTCATACCTTCATTCGGAGTCTTGATCTGCAGTGCATCGTATTTTTGTTTCCAATAAGCTGCCAGATCGGTATAGACCGCATCCACTCTCTTCAGGTCACTGTATTTTACGCGGATCCGTCTGCCTTCTTCGCGATTGCCCTCTCCCAGCATGATCACGAAGCGGGCTTCCTCACCGGGCTGCAGTTTGAAGTTTTTCTGTAAACTTCCGCAGTGGTTGCCTCCCAGTTCTGTGGAACCGGAGAGAACTGCTCTGTCCAATCCCGCAGGATGGTCTTCGGTGCCATACACCCCTAAGAACTTGTCTCTTACGCAGTCATAGCCATCCGGTGTGAAGCTGGCAGTAAGATACTGATACCCTTTTTCCTCGTAAAACAGGTCTTCCTCGATGATACCGTCTTCGTAGGAAGAACCGGCACAGTACAGACTCATCTGGAAATTCTGGTTGTCGATCATAATGTGATGGAAAGAAAATTCCATGTAAGTAAATAAGGAAAGATCCCTGACGGCATCTGTGGTGTTTTTCACCTTTACGTCCCACAGCAATACATTCTCCCCACGGGGAATGACCATAGTCTGTGAAGATGCCAGTCCGTCATACTCACTTTCGTAGACCGTGTAAGACAGTCCGTGACGGCAGCGGTAGCTTGCCTTGGACAGGTCCTTCGCCACCGGCTGCCAGGAGATGGAATGGTAATCCTTCTTCTCATTATCTCTGATGTATACATAGAATCCCGGCCGGTCCATGGGTACCCCATTCCCACGGAAACGGCTGATCCTGTGATACTCGGGAGTTTTGTAGAACAGATAACCTCCCGCCGTGTGATTGATGACCGCTGCCATGTCCTCGACACCCAGATAGTTGGTCCAGGAACAGGGCAGAGCCACGTTGTCGATGACATATTCTCTTTTTTCATTATCGAAATAGCCGTATTGCAAAACGCGTCCCTCCCGTATATAGTTTTTTGCTTTTTCAGAACTTTTTTGTTCTGTTTTATTGTAATTTCATTATAGAAAAGAAGGCCTTTGTTTAAAATTGCTCATTATGTGATTATTTGCCCAAATTTGTTAGATATAATAATGATTTCCAAAAAAAATTATACTTTTCAGTAGATTTTTGGGAAACACTAAACTATAATAGAACATCATGGGATTTTAGTTGCAAAGATCCATAAAGAAAGGTGTCAGCAATGTACAAGATAGGTTTTGACAATGACAAATACCTCAGTCTGCAGTCTGAGAAGATTAAGGAGCGTATCGCGAAATTCGGCGGCAAGCTGTATCTGGAATTCGGCGGCAAGCTATTCGATGATTATCATGCTTCCCGTGTTCTGCCCGGTTTCCATCCGGACAGCAAGATCAATATGCTGGCACAGTTAAAGGACGAGGCGGAAATCGTCATCGTCATCAATGCAGCAGATATTGAGAAGAATAAAGTCCGTTCCGATCTTGGCATTACCTATGATCTGGATGTGTTACGTCTGATCGATGCTTTCCGTGGCTATGGTCTGTATGTCGGCAGTGTATGTCTGACTCGCTTTGCCGGGCAGCCCAGTGCCATTGCTTATCAGAAAAAACTGGAGTCTCTGGGTATGAAGGTATACCGCCATTATTCCATTCCCGGATATCCTTCCAATATTCCGTTCATCGTAAGTGATGAAGGTTACGGTAAAAATGATTATATTGAAACCACCCGTTCTCTGGTAGTCGTTACTGCTCCCGGACCGGGAAGCGGCAAGATGGCTACCTGCCTCTCCCAGCTGTATCACGAATACAAGAGAGGCATCAAGGCCGGTTATGCCAAGTATGAGACTTTCCCGATCTGGAATATTCCGTTAAAGCATCCGGTGAACCTGGCTTATGAAGCCGCTACCGCAGACTTGAACGATGTCAATATGATCGATCCGTTCCATCTGGAAGCTTACGGTGAGACCACGATCAATTACAATCGTGACGTGGAGATCTTCCCCGTAGTCAGCGCTATGTTCGAGAAGATCATGGGCAGCTGTCCTTACAAGTCTCCTACTGACATGGGTGTCAATATGGCAGGCTTCGGTATTGTCGATGACGAAGCTGTCCGCGACGCCGCCAAACAGGAAATCATCCGCCGCTACTACCACACTCTGTGCCAGAAGCGCCAGGGTACCGCCGGTGACGACCAGATCTTAAAGCTTGAGCTTCTGATGAAGCAGGCAGGTGTCACCATCGACGATCGCGCAGTAGTCAGTGCAGCCAATATCAAAGCAGAGACCACCGGGGAACCGGCAGCTGCGATCCAGCTTCCGGACGGCAGAGTCCTCACCGGACGGACCAGTACTCTGCTGGGTGCTTCTTCCGCATTATTATTAAATGCCTTGAAGGCTCTGGCCGGCATTCCGGACGAAGTACAGCTGATCTCACCTACCGCCATCGGTCCTATCCAGGATCTGAAGACGAACTACCTGGGGAACCGCAATCCCCGGCTGCATACGGATGAAACACTGATCGCGCTTTCCATCTGTGCAGCTACGGATGATACTGCGAAGGCTGCTGTGGAGCAGTTGAAGAACCTGAAAGGTTCCGAAGTGCACTCCAGCGTGATCCTGTCCCAGATCGACATGAATACCTTCCGCAAGTTAGGCGTGAATCTGACATGCGAACCTCATTATCAAAACCAGAAGCTTTACCACAACTAAATATGCTGTTTCGTGATTTGGAATCAGATTGTTTTTCTTATTTTGCATCATGTAATTTTGAATCAGACAGTTATTTGAGCGAAGGCGCTCCCCAAGGGGAGTCCCTCGCTCTTTTTATATATAACTATTTTACAGCATAAGCTTCGTTATCACCAAATATTCACAGTGCATCACTTCATTTCTTGATTGCATCTCGGACATGCACTGAGGTTTCAAAGCTTTGCTGAGATATATCAAAAGGAGGAGAAAATTATGGCAGTAAAGTATGTGTTTGTGACCGGAGGCGTCGTATCCGGTCTGGGAAAAGGAATTACCGCAGCTTCCCTGGGAAGACTGTTAAAAGCAAGAGGTTACAAGGTAACCATGCAGAAGTTTGATCCGTATATCAACATTGACCCAGGCACCATGAACCCCATCCAGCACGGTGAGGTATTCGTCACGGAGGATGGTACGGAGACTGATCTGGATCTGGGACATTATGAGCGTTTCATTGATGAGAACCTGGATAAAAATTCCAACGTGACCACCGGTAAGGTCTATTGGTCCGTATTGCAGAAGGAGCGTCGCGGTGACTACGGCGGAGGCACCGTGCAGGTCATCCCTCATATCACCAATGAGATCAAGAGCCGTTTCTACCGCAATTTTACCGATGATGAGACCCGTATTGCCATCATCGAAGTCGGCGGTACCGTCGGTGATATCGAGAGCCAGCCTTTTCTCGAGTCCATCCGTCAGTTCCAGCATGAGGTAGGTCATGAGAATGCAATTCTGATCCATGTTACCCTGATTCCTTATCTGAGTGCTTCCCAAGAATTGAAGACCAAGCCCACCCAGGCCAGTGTCAAGGATCTGCAGGGCATGGGTATCCAGCCGGATATTATCGTATGCCGGAGCGAGCATCCTCTGGACCAGTCCATCAAAGACAAGATTGCGTTGTTCTGTAACGTACCTGAGAGCCATGTATTACAGAATCTGGATGTGGAATATCTGTATGAAGCGCCGCTGGCAATGGAAAAAGAGCATCTGGCACAGGTAGCCTGCGAATGTCTGCATCTGGATTGTCCGGAACCGGATCTGACCGACTGGAAGAAGATGGTGGAGGATCTGCGTCATCCCACCGATGAAGTGCAGATCGCTCTGGTCGGAAAATATGTCTCTCTGCATGATGCCTATATCAGTGTCGTGGAGGCTTTGAAGCATGGCGGTATCACCAATCATGCGACCGTACACATCAAATGGATCGACTCCGAGACGGTAACGCCTGAAAATGTGGATGAACTGTTAGGTGACTGCAACGGTGTCCTAGTACCCGGCGGCTTCGGTTCCCGGGGTATCGAAGGCAAGATCCTGGCGATTCAGTATGCAAGAACCCATGGAGTTCCCTTCCTGGGACTGTGTCTGGGAATGCAGCTGACGATCGTAGAATATGCAAGAAATGTCATCGGGTATACGGATGCCCACAGTGTGGAACTGGATCCTAACACCACACATCCTGTGATCGCTCTGATGCCGGACCAGAACGGCGTCGAGGATATCGGCGGTACCTTAAGACTGGGTGCATACCCTTGTGTACTGGATAAGGATTCCCGTGCTTACCGGCTCTACGGACAGGAGAACATCTCTGAGAGACATCGTCATCGTTACGAGGTCAACAACGATTACCGTGCCGTCCTCACCGAACACGGTCTTCGTCTGTCCGGTCTGTCCCCTGACGGACGTATCGTGGAAATGTGCGAGCTTACCGAGCACCCCTTCTTCGTAGCCACCCAGGGACACCCCGAGCTCAAGTCCAGACCCAACAGACCCCATCCGTTATTTAAGGGATTCGTGGAAGCAGCTTTGGAGAATAAACACCGCGATATGAAATAAGAGTGACAGCGTTTTTTGCTGACAATCTTATGAATAGCGTGGCTCATTGCGGAGAACTGCCAATAAATGTGGAGCGCCCTTTGCGACACATTTATGAATTGGGTGCATGGCTCATAACGTAGGGGGCCGTAAAATCCACGCAGAAAGGACTGCCCGCCTCAGCGTGGGCACAGGTGATAGGAGCAAGCTTCTCTGTACCCTTCTTCCTCCTCAGCGTGAATAGTTTATGGGTATGAGAAGCTTGTTTTGTTGCTGATACCCACGCTACGAAAAGTTTGAGGGTATGGGAAGCTTATTTTGTTGCTGATACCCACGCTACGAAAAGTTTGAGGGTATGGGAAGCTTATTCTATTGCAGATACCCAAATTGTGAAAACCGGAAGGTATAACAAGGAATATATTCTAAAATGTTCGTCGTGGGCGTTCTGCATTTTGGGCCTATATAGAAAAACTGAGTTGTGAGATACTAAATTTGCTATAAATAACGCATAAAAAGATGAATATGGGTCTATAGGAAAAAAACTGGCTCTGAGATACTCATTTTGAAGAAATTGAGTATCTGGCAAGCGAATTTTTCGCTATAGACCCATATTGTTTAGTTTTTGTTTTTTACTCGTCCCCCAAAGTACCTACAGGAAAATTTATCTTCTATAGACCCATGAAGCTTTTCAAGAAATCAGTAGCCCACAGCTTCGGTTCTTAGCCCCAATGCTGGCTACGGGGATTCGATAGCATTTCTTCACTAACTTTCTATTTCTTTTTATCATTTCGCAAATACATCAAAATCCCATGAATCACTCTGCCAAGACATGCTCCCACCACTGCTCCGGCAATGGTGATTCCCAGTATTTCCACATAGCGAAATCTGTTTGCCGAAAATGCCCATACGCATGCTACGACGCCGCACAAAACGATCAATCCGATATAGATATCTTTTATACTCTTATTCTCCCTCGAACTCCCGGATGACATCGCGTCATTTCCCACCAGTTCATCAATGCTTATGTCAAATTGCTTCGATAAGAGAATTAATTGCTCCGGGTTCGGCGACGTCTCTCCTAATTCCCAGTTTGATATCGTCTGCCTTGTAACATTGATTTTTTCTGCCAGCTTCTCCTGCGAAAGTCCCTTCTTTTTTCTTAAGGTCTGAATATTGTTTCCTAACTGCATCCGTCACCTCTCCTTTCGCAGGAAGTATAGCATGCTATCGCCATGCAGCGCTATCAACATCTCCGGGAAATTGCGCAAAGGAACTTAACATTTCCGCAAACCTCAGAGTTTCTACTGATTTACCGGTTTCTCCGGTATTCGGCATTGTCCACATGTTCCGAGTGTTCCTATGTACCATTTTCAGGATTGCTGCCACAAAATTGCTACTACCAAAAACATAATTGCAAAACCAAATTCAATCACTGTCGTGAACCTGATTCTTCTCTTCAAAACACATACTCCCGGATGTTTTGAATGAATATAGATGGGATAAGTGTTTCCTTCTGTCATCCTCCGCAGCAGGCGATAGGGTACTGTCAATGTGGTCTGCTCATGGTAAGCCGTGCCGTTACAGACGTATTCAAACACCGGTGCATAGCTGGTAATCCCATAGCGTCCAGGGTAGCTGTTATATCCGCAATAGATAGCTTCTATCTTCTGATTGCAGCAAAATACAGCATAGATATCATTCATACCCAGTAAAAACAGAAACAATCCAAACACGCTCATAATCAGCAGCGCTTCGAGAGCTTCATTCCCTACAAACAAAATAACAAATGATGTGATGGCAAAACCAGCAAATGTCAGGATGATGTCCAGACATATAAAAGGTACAACCTTATATCTCTTATTTTTTATAATGATAACGGTAGATACTCCAAACAATAATGTCAATATGTATACCAGAGCTTCCATTACCATATCCCTCTCCTCCGATCTAATAAGCAAAATTTATGAATTTTTCATTACCCAGGCAAATGCCTTCGCAGTCCGCAGGCCCGGATCTCTGAAATGATTCCCCGGATTCCATTCCAGCGTACTGCCGATCCCACACTGCTGCAGCCACGCATGTGCCTCCCGGATGCAGTCACCCACAGTAGCCATAACAAGATTTCTGGTCTTTTCCTCTTTGTCCCCCAGGCTTAAGTAAACTGCCCGACTCTGATTCTCATGCTCTTTCATATAGGGCAGAAAACCGGGGAACCACACCGAGGGCGATGCCGCCGCTATCCCCGCAAACCGGTCCGTCTGATAAGATGCCCACAGAGAAAACAGCCCGGCAAGTGAATATCCTCCGAGATAATAAGTTTTACTTTCATCCGAACATAAACGCAAAATTTCTTCTAACAACGAGGCTGCACCATCGCCAAAATCCTCATTCCCGAACACCGCTGGTGATCTCCACGGAGACAGATCGAGGTTCCAGTCATCCACTTTCACCGCAATCATTTGAAAATCCAATGCTGTCAGCTTCCGGATCTGTGCCACTTCGCCCTCTATTTCCGGCAGATCATGATCTCCTACCGGTTGGATCAAAACAATGGGAGCCTCCGGATTCCCATACTTATATTTAGTCATGCCGTCCTCTTTCTCTATCAA
>CAKRRS010000026.1 GCA_934394665.1 uncultured Acetatifactor sp.
AAAACGTACTATTGTTTATATTGAAGCGAATGTTACTATGAGGAGCCGTATGCGGGAAAGCCGCACGTACGGATCTGTGAGGGGCTAAGATTGAGAGGTCTTAGTCTACTCGACTGTAAAACTGATGGAATAAAAAAATGTAAAGCTGGGAGCATTAGCTTCTGGCTTTTTAAGTTAAAGCAAATAGAAGTAAGTAATGGTCAAAAAACAATCGACATCCGACCTCACACACGTTATAATATAGGTAATCTAATAAGAAAACAGTGTTATCATTACCGCATATTGAGTGAGAATGGTAGCCATAAATATGAATTCGTAGGAACGGAATGGTTGAACCCTCAGGGTGACAGTGTCACTCATTTGTCAGCGAGAGGTGCTTAACTTAGATGATTTTCAGTTTTCTTATTTTGACATGGATTTACAGAAAAGTCAGTAAAATCAAGTTGTTGCTTGACTTATGTTGACCAAGAAAAACATAGATTTTCTGTAGGGACTTGAACTCCTAAGCACTAGTTGTGGGTTCGATTCCCGCTGGGAACATTACATTTGCGACAAAGGTAGAAATAACCTGTTGTCGCATTTTTTGTAGGAAGGAAAAAATTATGGAATATTCGGCAATTTTTCATGATATGGATAAAAGATTCTGCTATGCGATCGATAAGGATTTATTCGTGATACGTGTGCAGGTAAAAAAAGATGATATAAAAGAGATCATTCTCCATTATGAGGATAAGTACATACCATTGGAATGGAAGGATACGCGAAAGACCATACCGATGAAGAAGGTTGCCACATCACAGTTTCATGACTATTATGAAGCACAGCTTCAGATGCATTTGATATGTCTGCGCTATTATTTTGAATTTACGGATATGCGAGGAGAAAAGGTATATTACGGCAACTATGAGTTTAGCAGGGAATGCATTACAAACAGGGACAGAATGTTCGACTGTCCGCAAAACCTTCGTGAGGAAGAAATGTTTGAGGTGCCGGAGTGGGCAGCAAACAAGGTCGTGTATCAGATTTTTCCATCTCGCTTTGCAGCGTCACAGCCAATAGACAAGGAACTGTGGTATAAAGCACCCATCACATCTAAGGATAATCTGCATGGTGATCTCAGAGGAATTATTGATCATTTGGATGATATTCAGAAGCTGGGAATAGATGTTATATATTTAACACCTATTTTTAAATCGGATTCCAGCCATAAATATGATACCACTGATTATTATCAGATAGATCCTTCCTTCGGAACGACAGAGGATCTTAAGAAACTGGTGCAAAAAGCGCATGCGTATGGAATGAAAATTGTGATGGATGCAGTATTCAACCATACAGGAAGAGATTTTTTTGCATTTAAAGATATCATAGAAAAAGAAGAAAAATCCAGATATCTGGACTGGTATTTTATCGAGAGATTTCCGCTGAAGGGTGAAAAGGGAGAAGCTCCTAACTTCAAATGTTTTGGTTATTATGATGGAATGCCAAAGTTAAATCTGAAAAATCCGGAGGTGGAAAAATTCGTTACAGATGTTGCATGTTATTGGATTAGGGAATGCGATATCGATGGATGGAGAATGGATGTAGGTGACGAAATCAGTCATTTCTTCTGGAAGCGTTTTAGAAAGGCTGTTAAGGCGGTAAAAAAGGAGCTGCTGATCATTGGGGAAATCTGGCATTATGCAGGAGATTTTCTTGAGGGAGATGAATGGGATACGGTCATGAATTATCCGTTTTACCTGAATCTCATAGATCTGCTTGCAGATGAAAAAATCAATGTCAGCCAGTTTATACAGAATCTTGGATATTTGAAGGGGCGCTTAAACAAAAAATGCTATCCTCTAATGTGGAATCTGATCGACAGCCATGATACGGCAAGATTTTTACATCTATGTAAGGATAATAAGAAAAAGCAGCATCTGGCAGCAGCTTTTCAATTGTTATTACCGGGAATGCCTATGATTTATTACGGAGATGAATTTGCGATGCCCGGAGCAAATGATCCGGATTGCAGACGTGGCATGTACTGGGATGAAGAATACCAGGATAAAGAGATGTTTGAATGGTATAAGCAGCTGCTGAAGGTGCGAAAAAACCATGCATGTATCGTAGAGGGTGAACCGGTGGAAATAGCTGCAAGGGACGGGGAAGAGACGATCGTCCTGACCAGAAAAAATGGCGAAGAGACACTCGCTTTGATCTTCAATTGCAGCAGCAGCGCAAGAGTGTTTCATGAGTATGCACAAAAATATGATTTACTCAGAGAGAAGTCCTTTGATGGAAAAATAGAGGGGCTTGATGCCGCTGTAATAGTACTCTGAGAAATATGAGAGATGTCCGGAAAGATTGTATGGATGACCAACCAAAGTGCTGACAATTTGGCACTTTGAGGTACAATTTGGCAGAAAGTATTGTTTTTTACAGTTGATACATGTAATATACTAATATGCCGTCAGGGGGCGGTAGTAATCGAAAAAAGGAGAAAATTATTATGAAGAAGAGATTATTAGCAGTATTATTAACAGGTGTTATGGCAATGTCCATGCTTACCGCATGTGGCGGATCCGATGAGACCACCACAGGTGCTGCAACCGAGGATGTTGCTGCAGCTTCCACAGATGGAGAGATGTGTTCCGATGAAACCTTCTCTGCTCTGCAGGACAGCTACGCAGCCATGACGGAAGCTTACAATGCAGTAAAAGAGCTTTATGAAAATGATGCAATCGCAGCAGATGAAGCTATTGAAGATGTTATGAACCAGGCAGCTGATGTGATCAACCAGATGGGTGAAATCTCCCAGGATTCCATTACCGAAGAGGATGCAGCTACTCTGAATTCTGCAATGCTTGATATTCTGGATGCACTGTCTTCCGTTGTTGATGGCATGACCATGACCGAGGGCGGTGAGGAAGCAGCTTCCGAGGGATGTTCCGATGAAACCTTCGCTATCTTACAGGAAAACTATAGCACCTTATCCGGAGTATATGATACTGTAGAAGCTGCTTACCTGTCCGATGAAATTGAGCAGAATGATGAGATCGAAGAGGCACTTACCCAGACACAGGATATTCTGGCACAGATGGGAGAGATTTCCCAGGATTCCATTACCGAGGAAGATGCAGTTGTATTAAATGATTCTATGGCTGCTTTACTTGATGTACTGGGTGCAGTCGTTGATGCAATGTAATTTCAGAGTTCTTCTGTAAGCTACATGACACAAAAGGGAGTAATCGTACTCCCTTTTTGTGTACCATGAGTTATGCTTATCAGCAGACGGATATCCTGCGAAGCAGGGTGTAGAGCAGGATATGCTACAGATGCGCAGGAAAATGAGGAGGAAATATTTCATGGTCATTTTGTATTTTGCTGCCTTTGCATTCTCTGTATTGTTGCTGATTCTGACACTTGCCGCCACCAGTCAGTATCGTAGAAATTATCATGTACTTTCTACCATGACAACAGCAATTGTAAACTTTGGTTACTGGCAGCTTGCCATGTCTCATAATCTGGAGGAAGCTCTTCTTGCAAACCGGATCGCATATCTGGATGGAACCTTCCTTACCTTATTTATTTTCCTTTCTGTTGCCCAGTTCTGCAGAATCAAGGTTCCTGTCTGGATCGTTACAGTCATGTCTATCGTCGGATTTGTGGTTCTTGGACTTTCCTATACGGGTGGTTACAGTACCATATATTATAGCAGTGTTTCCATCGTTCAGAGGCATGGAGTTACTTTTCTTGTCACACAGGACGGACCGGCACATATCCTTTATGATTGTCTGATCGTGGTCTATGCAGTAATAGACCTTGGAGTTATGATCTATGCTTTCCGGAACAAAAATAAAGTCTCTTATATGAATACGTTTTTCCTTCTGGCTACGGAGCTGTTCTGTATGGTGGTATATGCAGTGGAAAGCATTACCAAATGTGAGATCCAGCTTCTTCCCTTTTCCTATGTGCTCAATATGGTGCTTTTGTTTGTATTGTTCCGAAGAACCAATCTGTATGATCTGTCCATCAATGCGGAGCATATTCGAGAAGACCGCCGTGAATACGGTTATATTTCATTCAGCCGCCATGGAAAATATATCGGAAGTAATGATGTCGCAAGAAAATACTTTCCGGAACTGGAAAATCTCCTGATGGATCACAAAATTCCACCCAAAGAGAAATTCCTTTATAAGGAGTTTGGCAGCTGGGTAGCACTTTTTAATCCGGATATTGATAAAACCCGTTACTATACCAGAAACGAGCGGATCCTCAAATGCAGGCTCAGTTCTTTTACTATGGGAAAACGAAACAGCATTCAGGGTTATCTCATCGAAATAACGGATGATACCAATCAACAGCTTCATATCCAGGAGCTGAATGAAATGGCCCGCAGGGCAGAAGAGGCGAACCTTGCCAAAAGCACTTTTATAGCCAATATTTCTCACGAGATCCGCACACCTATTCATGTCATATTAGGTATGAATGAAATGATCATGCGTGAATCCGGAGAACCTCAGATATGTGTATATGCCGGAAATATCAAGAAATCCGGCAACATTCTGTTATCTCTTGTGAACAATATCCTCGATTATTCACGTATGGAAAGGGGAAGTGTAAAACTCCAGCTTGTTACTTATGAAACAGGTAAGCTGTTAAACAATGCGGTGGATGCTATCCGGCTCCAGACGGACAGTAAGAATCTCCGGCTGGAGGTATATATTGACGAACATCTTCCTGTAAAGCTGATTGGAGATGATCTGAAATTTCAGCAGATTCTGTTTAATCTGTTGACAAATGCAGTGAAATATACAAATGATGGCTATGTGCGTTTGTGTGTTTCCCAGAAGAAACGCCAGGCTGATTCGGTAGCCATTGATGTATCGGTTGAGGATTCCGGCATTGGAATCCGTAAAGAGGATATTGCACGTCTCACCAATGCATTCTGTCGCGTGGATGAGAAACTTAACAGAAATATTGAAGGTGCCGGACTCGGTCTTTCCATAGCCAGCCAGTTATTACAGCAGATGGGAAGTCAATTAATGATTGACAGTGAATACGGTGTTGGCTCGATTTTCTCCTTTGAGCTTACACAGCAGATTGCAGATGCAGCAGAAATAGGACCGTTTTCTATATTCCCGGACGCAAATGCGGAAATACCTTTTTCAATGCTTCCTTCCTTTACGGCTCCGGAAGCAAAGATCTTGGTGGTGGACGATAATCAGATGAACCGCTTTGTTTTCCAGGGGCTTTTAAAATATCTGAAGGTACAGGTTACTCTTGCAGCGAGTGGCAGGGAATGCTTAAGTGCCATTACAAAAGAACATTATGACCTGATTTTTATGGATCATCTCATGCCGGAGCTGGATGGCATTGAAACGCTTCATATTATGAAGAAACGCAGCGGACATTTTTGTACGGACAGTAAGGTAATTGCCATTACAGCCAATGCCTTTCAGGATGCACGGGAAGTTTATCTGAAAGAGGGCTTCGATGATTTTCTGGAAAAACCGGTAGAAGGAAAACAGTTGGAAGCGGTGATTTATCAGTATCTTCCCAAAAATCTCATACATTATACAGATGGAATTTCCTGCGAAAAAGCAGAGATTCCTGCGAATCCGGGCATGAATAAAGATATTGATCCTGCTTTTGCGGGAAGGGATGATCTTCTGGAGGAAAAGCTTTCAGGTCTGGGAATAGATGTATCAAAGGGATTGTCCTATGCCGGTAATGACTGGAACTTCTATCTGGAGATATTGAATTGCTTTATGGAAGAATATGATGCCAAAAGAGAATTATTTTATACCTATCAAAAAAATCTTTCCGAAGACAATTCTTTTGAAGCCTTCACCCATCTGACGCACCAGTTAAAGGGAGAGGCACGGGGGATCGGACATGCAGGGCTCGGAGAGCAATTTTATCAACTGGAACTGGCATCTAAAGAACACAGGGAAGACAGGATAAAGGTTCTCTTAGACAGCACTCTGGATTTATGGGAACAAGTTGTTACTTCTTTGAAAATTTTTCTGAAGTAAGCTGCTGCCGGATTTCTCTTTGGAGCCGAACCGGAATGGGAATGATTACAGAATTCATCATTTCAATATCTGTCTGCGTCACACTGCGGACATACAGACGATTGACCAGGTAGCTGCGTCCTACTTTGATAAACTCCGGATTCTGTTCAAAATCTTCACAGACTCCGGACAGAACCTTTGTTACAGAAATAGTATCGGTAAGGGTATGGATCAGCGTCACATGACGACCGGCTTCAAAATACAGAATATCCTTGAGTGGAATTTGTACTTCCTTTCCCTGGACATTCACCCGATACAGCTTTGAACTATTTTCAAAGATGGATCTGCAGCGTCTGATTGCATTCATAAAGTCCTCATGATCATAGGGCTTTTGCAGATAATATAACGCGTCCACGTTATAACTGTCCATGGCATGCGCAAGTGAACTTGTTGTGAAGATCAGACCGCCGTTATAATGTTTTTCACGCAGCATATGTGCCACACGCATACCATCCGGGGCATCCATATAAATGTCCAGAAAAATAAGGGATGGTTTATCGAGAGTTTCCTCATATCGCTGAAGAAGCTCTTTTCCGGATGAAAATGCTTCTATCATGATTTTCCGGTCAAGGTGAGACAGATATTCCTGCAGATGATGATGCAGACGTAGCAGATCACTCCTGGAATCGTCACAGATATAAATTGTCATTTTGTATAGTTCCCCTTCCTCTTTTGCGAACCCCTTGCAGCGGTACTTTTGTTGCCCTTGATACCGGACAATTTCAGTCCACATTTTATTATACCGTACTATTTATTGACAGTAAACCGATTTTTAAGAACAAAATCAATCTACAGAAGGAGCTTTCTATGAAACAAAAAAAACAAAGAGTTTTAGCAGTATTATTTTCATGGATCCTGTGTTTTTCTTTAACAGCATGCATGGATGAGGAAGATTTTCCGGTGGATAATTCACAGGAAATGGGGAGTACAGAACGATCGGGAGTGCAGACAGAGGATGGCAGCTGGGCTGTGTACTGGTATCTGTGTGGAAGTGATCTGGAAACAGAGGGCGGCTGTGCTACCACAGATCTGGAGGAAATGCTGCAGGTGGACCTGCCGGAGAATGTCAATGTGGTGATCCAGACCGGCGGCGCTGTGGAGTGGCAGAACGAATATATGGATTCGTCGGTGATCCAGAGATGGCTTTACAACAGTGAAGGACTTCAACTGCTGGAGGAGCAGGATGCGGCCAATATGGGAGATGCCCAGACGCTGTATGAGTTTCTGGACTTTGCCAATGAGAATTATCCTGCGGACAAAGTGGCGGTTACCTTCTGGAATCACGGCGGCGGTTCTGTAAATGGTGCGGCATTTGATGAAATCTATGATTATGATTCTCTGGATCTGGCGGAAATGTATGAGGCTTTCGATGCGGTATGGCCGGCGGATCAGGAAAATCCTGCGCTGGAACTGGTTGGCTTCGATACCTGTCTGATGGCTACCATTGATGTGGCAGCAGTCTTCCAGAATTTTGCAAAATATCTGGTAGGTTCCGAAGAGGTAGAACCGGGCAACGGCTGGAATTATACCGGCTGGCTGGAAGCACTGGCGGAAAATCCGGGAATGACCGGCGATGAATTGGGAATCGTTATCTGCAATTCTTATTATGAAGGCTGTGAAGAGGTCGGCACAGAAGAAGAGACAACCCTGTCTGTGACAGATCTGACAAAATTGACACCGCTCTTAGAGGCTTATGAGGCTTTTGGGCAGGAAGCATTGGAAACAGCAACCGAAGAGCCGGGCTTTTTCGCAGAGCTGGGGCGTGCTGCCGCACAGACGGAGAATTACGGCGGCAATACCAGGGAACAGGGATATACCAATATGATAGACTTAGGACATTTTGCCCGCAAGACAGCATGGATGCTTCCGTCGGCACAGAGTGTATCCGATGCACTGGATGAATGTATTGTTTATTGCGTGGGAGGTGTCTATCGTTCCGAAGCTACCGGATTAAGCTGTTACTATTCCTATAATGGTGATATGGATGATTTTTTCGGCTACATCGACATGGGTACCGGAGAGGCTTTCAAATATCTGTATGCTTATGAATTGACCGGTGAACTGCCGGAGGACGGTGAGGAATATCTGGCAGCTCTGGATATTCAGGAATTGCCGGAACTGGCCACTCTGGAAGATCAGGACTGGGATAATGCACCCTTGGATGTAGATGACGAGGGAACCGCTTATCTGACACTTGGTCCACAAGCCGGTGATTTGCTGGCAGGTATCGGATTTTCCCTGTTTTATGTGGATCCGGAGGATGACCTGATGCTGCTGCTTGGTACTGATAATGATATCATCGCGGATTGGGACAACGGTATTTTCTATGATAACTTCCGCGGTGTCTGGGGTGCCATTGATGGTTGTCTGGTGTATATGGAGATATCCTACGAAGGTGAGGATTATAATCTGTATTCTGTACCGATCCTGTTGAATGGAGAAGAGTACAATCTTCAGGTGGCATACGACTTCACAGAAGAAGAGTGGTACATCATCGGTGCCAGCCGGGGATTGGATTCATGCGGTATGGCAAGCAAAGAACTCCGTCTGCTCGAAGAGGGAGATGAGATCACTACGATCTGGATGCTTTCTTCTTATAATGGGGATGATGATTTTGAAATGTACGCTGCAGAAGAGCTGACGGTGACTGCGGATACATCCTTTGAGGAAGCATCATTGTATGATGGATGCTATGCCATGATCTTTGAAATGTGCGATTCTTCCGGTAATTATGCATACTCCGATGTGGTGACATTTGACTGTGCGGACGGAGAAATCTATACGACGGTATATTAAAGCCGGCAAAAATATAGGCAATATCATCAATCAAGGCAAATCGCATAGTTAATCTCCTTTTTTCTTATTGTACCTGTCATTATAATAAATAATGTTTAAATAATTATTGATTTTGTGAGAAAACTATAATTGTAAAAAACTCGTTTTCGTGATAAATTAGATTTGTAAAAACTTGTTTTCGTGATTGGAGGCCTTGCGTTGAAGCGAAAGATATATGATCAGCTTGTCAGGTGGAAAAAGGATGGTGCAGGAAAAACAGCACTTTTGATTGACGGTGCGCGGCGTGTAGGGAAGAGTTATGTGGCAGAACAATTTGCCAAAGCGGAGTATAAGTCTTATCTGCTGATTGACTTCAATCGTGTAGGCGATGAAATCAAAGATTTGTTCCGGAATTACCTGAACGATTTGGATACGTTGTTTATGTATCTGTCCGGATACTACAACGTCAAACTGTATGAACATGAATCTCTTATTATTTTTGACGAGGTGCAGATGTTCCCCCGTGCGCGGGCTGCAATCAAATATCTGGTTGCGGATGGCCGGTATGATTATCTGGAAACAGGGTCGCTTATGTCTATCAGGAAAAATGTCAAGGACATCGTTATTCCTTCCGAAGAACGACATATCAAGATGTATCCGATGGATTTTGAAGAATTTCTGTGGGCGATGGGCAATGATACCTTGATGGAAATTGTTCGTAAACAATTCGATGCCCGGAAAGCTATGGGACAGGTGATGCACCGTAAGGCAATGGACTATTTCCGACAGTATCTCATTGTGGGTGGAATGCCGCAGGCGGTGCAGGAATATGCTGAAAGCAAAGATTTTGACCGGGTAGACCGCATTAAACGAGACATTCTGACCCTTTATCGGGCGGATATCGTAAAACATGCCACAGGTTATGAAATGAAAGTAGAGAGTATTTTTGATGAAATTCCGGCTCAGCTTCAGAAGCATGAGAAGCGATTTAAGCTGTCTTCCCTGAAAAAGGAGGCTCGCTTCCGGGAGTATGAAGATGCGCTGTTCTGGCTGGATGATGCCATGATTGCGAACATCTGCTATAACTCCACAGAACCGAATATTGGATTAAAGCTGAATATGGATCGCATGACCCTTAAGTGCTATATGGGAGACACAGGGCTGCTGATCAGCCACGCTTTTGACGAAAATGGTCTGGTCAGCGAAGAAATCTATAAAAAGCTGTTGTTTGACAAACTGGAAGTCAATAAGGGAATGATCATAGAGAATATCGTGGCGCAGATGCTTGCCGCCGACGGTCACAAGCTGTATTTTTATTCTAATCCGTCGAGGAACGATAAGGATGCCCGGATGGAGATTGACTTCTTGATCGCCAAGAGTAAAATCAGTAGTCGGCATAACATTTCGCCCATTGAAGTCAAGTCCGGTAAAAATTATACACTGACTTCTCTGCGGAAATTCATGGAACGTTATGCCGAACAGGCCGGCACTGCCTATGTACTGCACACCGGTGACCTGAAAGAAGAGAACGGGATCACGTATCTGCCTCTTTATATGACACCACTACTATGATGATAAGTGCAAATTCTGATGAGGGAATGTTTTTAAGAATTGATTAGAATATCAGCAGCCCGATATGGTACACAATGCAGGAGATCAGCAAAGCAGTAAGATATTTTCCTTGCCATTTATGATCATGTTGTGTATAGTGTACTTATTGGGAATGAGGTTCTCCCTTGGTAGATGTGATACCTAAACCGCTTATGAAAGCTGATGACTTCTGCGATGAAACAACGCAGGAAGTGTCAGCTTTTTCTGCGTATTAAGGAGGATTTTTATGTTATTAAGTATCGCGATGATCATGATGTTGGGGCTGCTCCTGGGCAGTCTCTGTCAAAAAGCAAAATTGCCGAGTCTGTTGGGAATGCTGGCAACGGGGATTGTGTTAGGACCCTATGTGCTGAATGTAATAGACGGTTCTATTTTATCTATTTCTGCGGACATCCGGAAGATTGCCCTTGTGATTATTCTTACGAGAGCCGGATTAAGTCTCGATATTTCCGGGTTAAAAAAGATAGGAAGATCGGCGGTTATGATGTGTTTTGTTCCGGCAAGCTTTGAACTGATCGGAATCATCTGTCTGGCACCGAAGCTATTGGGAATATCATTGCTGGAAGCTGCAATCATGGGAGCAGTGCTCGCCGCGGTATCACCGGCGGTGGTAGTACCCAGAATGGTGAGATTGATGGAAGAAGGTTACGGAGCAGATAAAAACATACCGCAGCTTATTCTCGCAGGCGCATCGGTAGATGATGTGTATGTGATCGTACTGTTTACAACCTTTGTCGGAATGGCGCAGGGTGACGGAATCTCCGTGATCCGGTTTATCAATATACCGGTATCCATTATTTTGGGAATCCTGATTGGTTTGGGATCGGGATGGCTGCTTGCGTATCTGTTCCGCAAAGTGCATATGAGAGATACCGTCAAAATCATGATCATCTTAGCGGTTTCTCTTGTACTGGTAGAGCTGGAGAATCGAATCAGTACACCGATTACATTTTCTGCGCTGATTGCTATTATGTTTGCGGGAGTTTCCTTACAGAGATATAAAAAAGAAGTCGCCGTACGCTTATCCGCAAAATACAATAAACTGTGGGTTGCCGCAGAAGTATTCTTATTTGTATTGGTTGGTGCAACGGTGAATATTTATTATTTAGGCAATGTGGGGGCAAAGGCTTTACTGGTAATCGCCGGAGCATTGATTTTCCGAATGCTGGGAGTATTTATCTGTCTGCTTGGCACGGAACTGAACGGGAAGGAAAAATTGTTCACAATGCTTGCGTATACACCGAAGGCAACCGTTCAGGCCGCAATCGGTGGAATACCGTTGAGCCTGGGACTGGCATGTGGGGATATCGTACTGACAGTGGCAGTACTGGCAATCGTGATCACAGCACCGCTTGGTGCATTTGCTATAGACAGCACGTATGCGAAATTACTTAAAAAGTAAAGATTTGTTTGCACATTTGCTATGGAAACATTATCTTCAGCATGTTTTTGAAAAACTTTGAAGAAAGAATGGAAGCCGGATATGGTATAAATTAAAAAATTCTACAGAGCAGTTGGAAAAAGAAAGAAGGCGTGATATGATAAGAAAAGTCCGAAAAGACACAAATAGACAGGTATACATGGAGAATGTCGAATCATGAAGAAGAAACTGAATTGCGCGGAAATCATAAAGGAGACTGCAATTTTGACTGTGGCGGTGGCCATTATCGCGGCAGCAGTCTATTTTTTCCTGGTGCCGAGTCATGCATCGGTCAGTAGTATCTCCGGTCTGGGAATCGTGTTGGCCAACTTTATCCCACTTCCGTTATCAGCCATTACCATGATTCTGAACGTGGTACTTTTGATTATCGGATTTGTTACCTGCGGAAGAGAGTTCGGAGTAAAAACGGTATATACCAGCATTATGCTGCCGGTATTTTTGGGAATTTTCGAACAGATTTTTCCAAATTTCGGATCCATGACAGACAGTCAGGAACTGGATGTGCTCTGTTATATTCTGGTGGTCAGCGTGGGCTTAAGTATTCTGTTCAACCGGAATGCATCCTCCGGTGGTCTGGATATTGTAGCGAAGATCATGAACAAATATCTGCATATGGAGTTGGGCAAGGCCATGTCCCTGTCCGGGATGTGTGTGGCGTTGTCCGCAGCGTTGGTATATGACAAGAAGACAGTGGTACTGAGTATCCTCGGTACTTATTTCAACGGAGTTATTCTGGACCATTTCATTTTTGATAATAATATCAAGCGGCGCGTCTGCATTATCACAAAGGAAGAGGAAGAACTGCGACGGTTTATTACCCGGGATCTGCACAGTGGAGCTACGATCTACGAAGCCATCGGTGCATATAATTTTGAGAAACATAATGAGATCATCACAATTGTAGATAAAAGCGAATATCAGAGGCTTATGAAATTTATAAATGAGTTGGATCCGAAAGCGTTTATTACCGTTTATACCGTATCGAGTATGCGATACCAGCCGAAGATGTAAATAAGAAGCAACTGTATTATTCCTTGCCTTTGAATTAAGGGATGCAATCACACCGATCATAGCCTATGCATACGGAATGGGTAGTAAGAAGAGAATCAAAGACGGAATCAAATATGGCCTTCTGTATACCGCAGCATTGATGATTCTGGGGATTCTTATTACGGAGATACTGGTTTACGAAGGGAATGGAGGCAGTATGTCTCGCTCCCACAGCCATGAACCAGCAGAAATTCCTGTTTGAATTGAAGGACGGCGTCGTAACGGCGAAGGCGTTAAACGGTTTCTACACCAAGATCGACCTTGGAATCGCAAAGTATCATTTTGAGGCAGCATCGGGACATGAGGTTAAATAATGCAAAACCAAAATGAGATAGATGAGCTGGCATCGGATTTCGAAAAATGCCGGAAAATACTGTTGGCGTTCGGAGATGAGAACAGGCAGCACATGATCCTGGAAATGAAAATCTATCAAAAATTATTAGTTATCGATTAGAAAACGTGTAACTGATAAAATATAAGAAAATATCACTGAGGGAAATGATTGCATTTTACAGACACGAGATTAAAATAGGAAAGAGAAGTAAAAGATACTGCCACAAAATATAAAAAAGCATGATATTTAAGGGATAAAGTCATGAATAAGAAAAACGCCAAGGACAATCTATATGAGCATATCGTGCATCCGTTTCCGCCGCTGTACGATGAACATTCCGAAATCCTCATACTGGGGAGCCTTCCGTCTGTAAAATCAAGGGAGCAGATGTTCTTTTACGGGCATCCGCAGAACCGGTTCTGGAAAGTGATCGCCGCGGTTACGGGAGAAGAAGTGCCTACAACCATAGAAGAAAAGAAAGCACTGCTGCACCGAAACCATATCGCACTATGGGATACGATCTATAGCTGCGATATTATCGGTTCCAGTGACAGCAGCATCCGAAATGTCGTGCCGACAGATCTGTCACCGATTATAGAACATTCGCATATCAAGAAGATATTCTGCAACGGAAATACTTCGGCAAAATATTATAAAAAATACCAGCAGAATCTATTAGGGACGGAAAGCATTACGCTGCCGTCCACAAGTCCCGCAAATGCGGCATTTTCTCTCGAAAAGTTAATCAACATCTGGGGTTCTTGGCTGCAATAAATGTCCGCAGGATTTCCTCGGGTCTGGGCGTATGCAGCGGATATTTTTCTCGCAGGGGAACGGCGGCAGCGTCCATGATATAAGGCTGTCCGACGATATCCAGCATGGAGACATCGTTATAATTGTCACCGAAGGCCATGACTTCGCTAAGATCGATACCAAGGACACGACACAGGGAAGTGACACCGACACCTTTGTTGGCACAGCCGGTATCGATCCAGTAGGGACCGGCTACCGCAGCATTTGCCTCTGCCCAATGGGGAACAAATCGGTCGGCATAAGCATCAACGCCTCCGGGCAGATATACGGATACCTTGACAATGTCTTCCGGTATCTCGGAAGGATCCTGAATGACCTGATAGTGGTTGCCGATGAAACGGATGCGGTCAAGCATCCCTAAGCCCCGTTCCATCAGATAGGCGGTATTTTGTCCGGAAAGCATGACCTCTCCCTGACCGTCACTACGCTCCCACAGATCATGGGCAATCTCTTCCGCCAGTGCGCGCGGCATAGGATTTTCCGCAATACATGTTTCGTTCTGATAGAGGACACCACCGTTTTCACACAGGAATACGCAGCAGTCCGCCACCGGTGCAAACAGCCTCCGCAGGCTGGTATACTGCCGCCCCGAAGCCGGACAGAAGAGAATTCCCAGGTCGTGCAGAGCGCGGATCTGATCGAAGATCTCGCCTTCCAGTTCCTTTTTTCCATATTGTAATAATGTGCCGTCGATATCGCTGCAGATCAATCGAATTGCCATGAAGGTAAAATCCTTTCTGATGTGTAATTGTATATAATAATTAGTTACTATTAAAACGCTTTTTCAAACAAAAGTTCTGAATAGTCATCATGTTCGCAAGTAGTATAGCATAAATGATGGTTTGTAACCAGTCAGTTGCGTTCCGGAAAATGTGTAAAGTGGTAAAATTGTGGTCAAAAAATGCGGAAATGTGTAAAATTGCTCTCGAAAAAATGCGGAAACACGACAAAGCGGCCCAGAAGAGCAGCTTGAAAAATTAAAAAAAGTATTGCAGGATGCGGATGCCGTGATCATCGGTGCGGGAGCCGGACTGTCCACGTCCGCCGGATTTATCTATAACGGGGAACGATTCCGAAAGTATTTTAATGATTTTGCATCAAAATTAGACAGAAGCCGGTTGTAAAAAGCGGAATTGCGTGTTATATTCTAGTTAGTTAGAACTAACACAAGTATTTATTAAAAAGGGAGGGTTACAAATGAGTTTATTGCTATTAAGAATTATGCTTGGTATGGGGATTGTCGGTCATGCGTTGAATATGTACTGCGACCGGATCTTAAGTATCTTTCCGAACGGGACGATCAATTTCAGTAATATCAAGGAGATTACGGAAGGAGATAATGCGGCGAAGCTGATGGAAGGTGTCTCGGAGAAGATTCCCATGCGGTCCGCAGTGCTGGGGGCTTTTGCGATAGTGTTGGAGTTTTTCGGATACAGCGCGCTTGGTATTTATACGTATGGATATTCCAAAATATATGGTTCTATTATGCTTGCGGCGACGGCTTTTTTCTGTATCACAGCTGCAGCATATCATGTGAAAACTGCATTGGCCGAATATGCATTCCTGAATCTCGGCCGGAATGCAGACGGAAAAAAGATGATGCTGGATTTGTTAAATACTGCGCCGGTTTTACGGGTGTGCGCGGTGGGGTTAGTGTTAGTCCTTGCGGTATATGTCATTGTTGTCGTCACCGGTGTGATTGGATTCCCCATCTGGGCACTGATTTTTACGATTCTTCCCATTGTCATTGTAATGTTCCCGTTTCGAATCATAGGAACGCTTCACATTGGAGCTATGGTATCCATGCTGGGGTGGATGTTGTTATTGTAGGATGATATAAAAAGGCTTAAAAAGGCGTCGATACGAGAAGTACCGGCGTCTTATTTTTATAAGGCAGTGAAGAAAACGGATCCTGACGGTTTGAAAAAATATCTGCTCCAAAGGGTGTTTCTATGGTATCATAACTGATAGAAAGCACTTTTATCTGGTTACAAGAAAATAGTGATATGATACAGCTATATTTTACGGAATCGCATTTGTGAGAAAGTAGTGTTTTCGGGGAAATCAGTATAGCTTGATAGAAACGGGGTGCGAAAGCACAATATAAAAGTACAATGGCATTGTATCAAAAAGGTAAAATAAATATAGATAGAAAAGAGGAACAACATGGAATTACAAAAAGGAAGACCTGCCGATACGACAGGCAGACTGGAAAAAGAAATCCGTACTTATGATTTATTGGATCGACTGAGTGTGGAGTATGACCGCGTGGATCACGCTCCGGCGATGACCATGGAGGACTGTAAGGAAGTGGATGAGATCCTGGAATCCATGGTCTGCAAGAATCTGTTCCTGTGCAACCGCCAGGAGACCGCCTTTTATCTGTTGATGATCCCGGATACGAAGGTATTTCATACCAAGGATCTGTCCGCACAGATCGGTTCTGCGAGACTGTCTTTTGCAAAGCCGGAATACATGGAGCAATTCCTGAACATCACTCCGGGATCCGTCAGTGTGATGGGACTGATGAACGATACGGAGCATCGGGTGAAGCTGTTGATTGATGAGGATGTGCTTGCCAGCGAATATGTAGGCTGCCATCCCTGCATCAATACGTCCAGTATCCGTTTCCGGACATCCGACCTGGTGGAAAAGATCCTTCCGGCCATGGAGCATGATTTTATCAAGGTGAAACTATAGAATCGAAACGCAGTTGGTATCGTCTATAAACAGTATGATTTCAGAAAACGGAATTGATAATTAAGAAAAAACGAGTAAGATAGTAAGCAAGATAATAAGCAAGTCGGAGGATAAACTTATGGATGAAATGGTTAAGAAACGTAACGAACGTCTGGCACAGACCGTGATCAAGGGCTTGCTGTCCCGTAACATGTCCGGCTACTATGCTGCAGATAAAGAAGAAGCCTTGAAGAAGGCGCTGGAGCTGATCCCGGAAGGCAGCAGCATTGCCATGGGCGGTTGTAGGAGTGCGCATGAGATCGGACTGATCAAGGCACTGGAAGTAGGTAATTATAACTATATTGACAGAGATAAAATGGATGCCAGAGCAGGGCTGTTAGCTGCTTACGATGCGGACATCTTCTTAAGCAGTGCCAATGCCATCACCAGTGACGGCGTTATGGTCAACATCGACGGCAACTCCAACCGTGTCTCCTGTATTGCCCAGGGACCGAGAAAGGTAGTATTTATCGTCGGTCTGAACAAGGTATGCGCCGATATCGACGATGCCATGAAGCGTGCCAGAAACATTGCAGCACCCTGCAATGCCCAGAGATTCGACATCAAGACGCCCTGCAAGGAGACCGGAAAATGCTTCGACTGCAAGTCTCCGGATACCATCTGCTGCCAGTTCCTGATCACCAGATACTCCAGACATGTAGGCAGAATCCATGTAATTCTGGTGAATGAGGAGTTGGGATTCTAGATATTGCTTACCGGATAATTCGGAATGTGACATATCTGTCACCAACCGGGAAGTCATGAGTATGTTCCGGACACAGATTCTTGGAATGTTCGACAACGGCCGGTCTTCGGAGTGAGAGCCTGAAAATTTCTTCCATGTCCTGGTCTTAGGCATCCCTGGAGAGAAGATTTATAAGCTCGGATTTGCTTTTCAGGGGAAAGAAGTGTATGTCGAGGAGGCAAAATGCGAACAGGTACGTTAAAGTACCTGTTCACACTCTTCACACATTAACAGGAAAGCGCCCACACCGTGCAGGTCGTTGGCGGATACCGGACGGTGAATATAATGCGCATAGTCACCGACACCGGTGCCGACGCAGACATTGCCGATAATCAGATCGTCTCCTTCCCAGGTCAGGGACCGGATCACACCTTCGTAACCCTTGTGTGCATAAGCGAGATAGGAAGCGTCCAGCAGACCTTTACGAACAGCCTTGCACAGAGCAGCTATATACAGGCAACTGCAGGAATTCTCCAGCCAGTCCGCAGGATCATCGCCGCGGTCAACAACCTGATACCATCTGCCGTCTTCGGACTGGAAGGCAAGTAAAGATTTTAACAGATCCACAGCCATCTTTTCCAGTTTCACTCTGTCCGGGTGATCTTCGGGAATGAAATCCAGTTCATCTAACAGTGCGACGGGTACCCAGCCCATGGCTCTGCCCCAGAATTCCGGAGAGCAGCCGGTCTCTTTGTCAGCCCATTCCACTTTTTTATCATAGGACCATGCATGATATAACAGCCCGGTCTTCGGATCACGGGTATGCTTCTGCATCGTCAGTGCCTGGAAAATGATTTCATCAAAATACTCGGGATGTCCGAATTCCGCTCCATACTGCGCACGTAAAGGACCTTCCATGTAGAGACCGTCCAGCCACATTTCCTCCGGCAGATCCGCTTTATGGAAATAGCCGCCCTCGGGAGTCTTGGGATAACAGTCGATCGCTGCCATCAGAGCGTCTAATACTTTCTTATATTTGGCATCGTGCGTGCGATGATAGAGAGGATATAACAGGATGCCGGGCTGCATGTCGTCAAACTGCTCCATATCTGCCTGCTTGATCACACCATCTTCGGTAATCACCGCATCTACCCAGCGCTTGATGTATTCGAAATATTTTTCTTCCTTGCATAATTCATAGCTTTTATACATTCCGGACAGGAATACACCCTGATGATAATGAAATCTTCCTTCGGGCGGAAGCTTCGGTGCATCCCATTTGCGCATCATAGTGTCCATAGATGCTTTTGCGTAGTCTAAAGGTCGTTGTAACATAGTGTTTTCTCCTCTCTGTTTGTATATGTTGCAGTAATCATTTCTTCGTCGACGGAACTTGATTGCCTCTATAAAGTTTGTTCCCTGTATTGAGCAAAAGGCAAGTGTCGAATTTCATAGTAAAATCACAAGATTTATTATATAATTACATTATAATCGTAAAAACAAAATAATGTTTAACATATCTTGCTATATTGAGATAGAATATAAGAAATCTTGCCAAAATGGAAGAAGAGAATGACCGAAGTATAGAATTATGAGTCAAATTAGAAGGAGAAAAAATGTTCCGTACAATATACGATCCGTATAAAGACCTGTTTTTGGAATATGTAGAGACATCAAAAAAGAATGATATGCATTCGATCCATTACCATGATGCTTATGAACTCTTTTTCGTGGTAAAGGGAACCCGGTATCTTTTCCTGGATGGAATTTGTCATGTGCTGACGCCCGGAGACATTATTCTGATCAAACCATACCAGACGCACTATATGCAGAGCCTGTCTTCCGAATTTTATGCCAGATATGTGCTGAATTTTACACCGGATTATCTGGAGGAACTGCTGAAGCTTTCAGAAAAACAACGTTTTCTGGAGGTCTGGGAGAATGAGATCCTGCATCTGACATCGGAGCAAACGCGGGAAATTGTAAACGTTTTGGAAAAAATGCAAAAATATTATCCAAGGCGGGATGCGGTTGCCGATAAATTAAAGAAGAACTATTGTCTGGAACTGTTATTGTTGTGCAGGGATTATTATCCCATGCAGAAATCGGCACAGCTTGTCGCAGCCGGAGATACTACATCCCCCAGACAGGAGATCCTGGATGCAATTTCCTACATGAATGCCCACTATGCGGAAAAAATGGATCTGGAGACCATTGCCTCGCAGATCCACTTAAGTAAATATTATTTTTGCCGTCTGTTCCGGGAAGTGACCGGCGTTACCGTGCTGGAGTACCTGATCAATGTCAGACTGACCAGGGCGAGGAAGCTGTTAATGGAATCCACGCTGACGATCGGAGAAATCGCGCAGAAGACCGGATTCGCTTCCGCAGTGCATTTTTCCAGAACTTATCACAATGTCTACGGAGAAAGCCCCGGTGATACCAGGCGGAAATACTGATCTCAGCCATCTTGCACGGGCGTGTAGATCTGCTTTGCCATGGAGAGCAGTGCTTCTTCGCTGGCATTATTGTCCATGGTCAGGCTATAGAGCAGGCCGGGGCAACAGAAGAATTACCGTCTCCCATCATACCGGAGGAGGCAGTTACCGTTGAAATGACAGAAGTGTCTGAAGAAAATTTGACGGAAGAGAGCGCTGCGTTCAACGGAAATGCCTTTGATGAAAACGGACAGATCAAAGACCGGATTTACTTTGGTGACTAAGAAGGGAACTTGAATAGTTATAAAAATTTTATAGATGTCTTCCAAATTTAATGCTATGATAAACAAATAGGGCAATTCGTCGGAAACGACTATGTTAGCGGTGATCCGGGGAGAGGAAATGTTTCCGATAAAGCATTGCTCAGATACCGTTCCGCAACTTACGGAAATTTATGACTTCTGGCATGACAGGATCAAAGAGGATCATCTGAAATATGTGGAGGAAAATGTAGCACATATGATAGAGGCAAATGTGGTAGTACAGTTGCAATATCCCTGGATCCATCCGGTCTATGGGGAGGTCATGGTACGGTGCAGCGGGCGCAGGATCGAGGATTCGGACGGTATGGTGACACTGAAGGGATATCACAGAATCATCAGTGATATTGAAGAGCGCTGATGAGAGTATTGTGCGGAATATGCAATACAGGAAAGGAGTATACAGGCAATTATGAAATACACATTAGATTATCAAAAGTATGCCGGCCTGGCAAGACGTGTAGCTGCGGAAGGAAGTGTACTGCTCCGCAATGAGGATGCAGTGCTGCCTTTACAGAAAGGGCAGACAGTATCTGTCTTCGGCAGAACACAGTTCAAGTATTATAAGAGCGGCACCGGTTCCGGTGGCATGGTAAATGCACCCTATGTGACGAACATCACAGACAGTCTGAAGGAAGACGGAACCGTACAGATAAACGAAACATTGGAGACGCAGTACAGGGAATGGCTGCAGGATCATCCCTTTGATGTGGGAGAAGGCTGGGCTATGGAGCCCTGGAATCAGGAAGAGATGCCTGTCACCGAAGAAACGGCGAAGCAGGCGGCGGAGAACTCGGATCTGGCAATCGTAATCATTGGCCGTACCGCCGGAGAGGACAAAGATAACAGTGCCACAGAAGGAAGCTATCTGCTGACAAATGCAGAGGAAGAGATCCTTCGGAATGTGTGCAATGCGTTCGACCGGACGATTGTGGTGCTGAATGTCGGCAACATTATGGATATGAAGTGGGTAGACCGGTATCAGCCGCAGGCAGTGCTGTATGTGTGGCAGGGCGGTCAGGAGGGCGGCAGAGCCTGTGCGGATATCCTGACCGGCAAGGTGAACCCAAGCGGTAAACTCAGCGATACCATTGCAGAAGATATTGCGGACTATCCTTCTACGGAGAACTTCGGTGATCCCGTGGAGAATTTCTATGCAGAAGATATTTATGTAGGCTATCGTTATTTTGAGACCTTTGCAAAAGATAAAGTAAAATATCCTTTCGGATTTGGATTGTCCTATACCAACTTCCAGACAGAAAGTTTTGATCTTGCAGTGCAGGGAACGCAGGTGACGGCAATTGTCAAGGTGACGAATGTGGGATGTGTGCCCGGCAGAGAGACGATGCAGCTGTATCTGGAAGCACCGCAGGGAAAATTAGGCAAACCGTTGCGCCAGCTGGCAGCGTATGCCAAGACAGAAACACTGAAGCCCGGAGAGACAGAAGAATTGATCCTGAAAGCGGATCTGACAGAACTTGCTTCGTATGATGACAGTGGTGTCACAGGACATAAATCCTGTTACGTGTTGGAAGCCGGAGACTATTTTTTCTATGTTGGCACAGATGTACGAAGTGCAAAAGAGATTGGTAAGGTTACATTAGCAGAGCTTCAGGTGACGCAGACAGTTACGGAAGCGTTGGCACCGGTGCAGACATTCAAGCGCATGAAACCGTACTTTTTTGAAGAATCCGGGCATGCGGCTGTGAACTGGGAGAAGGTTCCTCTGCGGACCATAGATCTGGCAGAACGCATCTTACGGGAGAGACCGACAGAGAGCGAATACGTGGGAGATCAGGGATGGAAACTTTCGGATGTAAAGGACGGTAAAATCACATTGGAACAGTTCCTGACACAGCTGTCAGACGAAGACCTGATCTGTATGACCAGAGGAGAAGGTATGTGTTCTCCGAAAGTTACGCCCGGTACGGCAGCAGCTTTCGGTGGAGTGACAAAATCTCTGGAGAAATTCGGAATTCCCATAGCCTGCTGTTCGGATGGCCCGTCCGGTATCCGTATGGACTGTGGAACGATGGCATATGCGCTTCCCAACGGTACGCTGTTAGCCTGCACCTTTGACCCGGAACTGGTGGAAGAGTTGTATGAGATGGAAGGCATGGAACTTCGGAAGAACAAGATCGATACACTCTTAGGCCCCGGCATCAACATTCACAGAAATCCTTTGAACGGACGTAATTTTGAGTATTTTTCCGAGGATCCGTACCTTACCGGTACGATGGCATCCGCCCAGCTGAAGGGCATGGCGAAATATGGTGTTACAGGAACCATCAAACATTTTGCATGTAATAACCAGGAGTTCAAGAGACATGACAGCAATGCCATCATTTCCGAGAGAGCTGTTCGGGAGATTTACCTGAAAGGTTTTGAGATCGCTGTGAAACAGGGCGGAGCTTACAGCATTATGTCTACTTACGGTCCGGTGAACGGTCTGTGGACGGCGGGCAATTATGACCTCTTAACCACGATTCTGCGTAAGGAATGGGGATATCAGGGCATTGTGATGACTGACTGGTGGGCGAAGGTCAATGAAGAAGGCGGTCCGGCTTCCGGAAATCAGACAATCCCCATGGTGCGTGCACAGAACGACATCTACATGGTAGTGGCAAATGCTGCGGCCAATTCCGCAGGGGACAATACAGCGGAAGGTCTGGCAGACGGCAGACTGACCAGGGCACAGCTTCAAAGGAATGTGACAAATATCTGTAAATTCCTGCTCAGATCTGTGGCAATGGAGAGACTGCTTGGCAGAGAGCCGGAAGAATGTGTAGAACTTCACAGTCCGGTAAGCACGGAAGGTGCCGGGGACAGTGGACGTGTGTTGGCGCGCATGGAGATGCCGGAGCAGAAGCTTGGTGTAGAGATCGCACTGCCGATCGAAGAGCTTTCTACGAAAAAGGGAACCGGTGCCGTATATCAGCTGCATTTCCCCCAAAAGGGACGCTATGAACTGGTATTTCAGATGAGCTCTGTCATGGGACCTCTGGCACAGCTTCCGATTTCCGTATTCCTGAACAATACCTTGCAGCAGACGGTAACGATCAGCGGAACGGAAGGAAAAGTTGTGGAGCATGCCGTGACGCTGGCAATCCGGCAGGCCGGTGAGGTATATATGAAGTTGTATTTCGGAGAGAGCGGTATAGAGATGCACAGGATGTTCTTACGCTTCGTGGGGAAGAATGACATTGAAAGCTTCCGAAATGAATAAAACAAAGAAATAAGGAAACAAGCAATAGCTTAAAGCAATGAGAAAGGCTCACGGTAGAAACTGTGGGTCTTTTTTGCAATAGAAAATAAAAACCTTAACGGAATATTTATGCATAGAAGCGGAAAGAAGAATTGACTTATGTCGATATTTCAGATAGAATCAAATCTTGAGCGTTTTGATGCCTGGAGGTGCAGAATTTACTTTATTTTCAGAAAATATGAGAAAAATAAAGTAAATAGCAGGCTAAGAACACTTATAAAATCGAAAACATACGAGGAGGCAGGAAAAGTGGTAGCACAGATACTTGCAATAGTCATATTTCTGGCGATGTTCGTTCTGATCGTTCTGGAAGTATGGGAGAGACACATTATCACACTGGGCTGCGGTCTGCTGACACTGATACTGGTATTCGGACTGGGAATGCACAGTATGAGCGCGGTGTTGGAGACACTGAATTTAGGCAGCTTTTTTACAAGTCATTTCTGGTATACGGCGGGACAGTCCGCGGAGGCTTCCAGCGGAATCAACTGGGAGACGATCGTATTTGTAGCGGGAATGATGATCATGGTAGAGGGAATGGCGAGAGTGGGATTTTTCCGGTGGCTCTGCATGCGCCTTGCCAAGATGGTCAAGTATAAGGTAGTGCCGCTGTTCGTGACCTTTATGGTATTGTCCGGTATTCTGGCAATGTTCATTGACAGCATTACGGTAATTCTGTTCCTGGCAGCCGTAACGATCGAATTGTCACAGCTGTTGAAGTTTAATCCGGTACCGATGATTCTGGCAGAAGTGTTCTGCGCGAATCTGGGCGGATCCGCTACCATGTGCGGAGATCCCCCTAACATCATTATCGGTACTTCCCTCGGATATTCCTTCACGGATTTCCTGACCAATACCGGTGTGATCGCGGGTGTATCCCTGATCGTGGTAGTAGCGTATTTTTATCTGGTATTTCATAAGGAACTGCGTGCCAGCGAGGCCGCTGCGGCAGGCAGCAACCAGACGTATCCGGATCCTTCCGAAGCAATCACCGATAAGAAGGGATTCGTGATCAGCACCATCATTTTCCTGTGTGCCGTTGTTTTACTGGTAACGCATGCACAGACCGGACTGACAGTATCCTGCATCGGCGTATTCATCTCGATCGTAACACTGATCGCAGCCGGCAAGGACGCACCGAAATTGATCAAACAGATCGATTATAAGACGTTATTGTTCTTCGTCGGATTATTCATGGTAGTCGGTGGTCTGGAGCAGACCGGCATCCTGAAGGTGATGGCGAACTTTATCGGAGACATCAGCAACGGTAATCTGATGTTAATGATCGCAATTATCCTGTGGATCTCTGCGATTGCCAGTGCATTTGTGGATAATATTCCTTTTGCGGCAACCATGATTCCTATCATCAGCAGTCTGTCAGCGACCCAGGGCGTGGAGCTGTCGATTCTGGCATGGGCGCTGGCTATGGGTACCGATATCGGCGGAAGTGCTACTCCTATCGGAGCATCTGCCAATGTTGTGGGTATTGCTACCGCAGCAAAAGCAGGTCATATGATCAAGTGGGGAAAATATTGCAAAGTTATGGCTCCCGCGACTATAATAGTAGTAGGCATCTCCATGTTAATGATCTATGCGAGATACCTGTAAGATTGTAAGGAGGGCAGACCCATGAGTGAACAATTGATTATCTCCGTCAGCCGTGAGTACGGCAGCGGCGGACACGAGATCGCACAGAAACTGGCAGAAATCTATAAGCTACCGATGTATGACCACAATCTGTTAGATGAGGTGGCTGCGAATATGAATGTAAGCAGCAAGGAACTGGCAGAGTTTGATGAGATGAGACGTAACAAATTCCTGTACCGCAGTGTAATGGGAATGAACAGCTCTCCGGCAGACAATGTAGCCAAGATGCAGTTCGATTATATTAAGAAAAAAGCGGAAGCCGGAGAGTCCTTTGTGATCGTAGGACGTTGTTCCGAGATCGTGCTGAAGGATAACCCGAACCTGATCTCCATCTTCGTACTGGGTGACAAACAGGCGAAGATCGATCGTGTCATGCGGATCTATGAGCTGGATGCCAGACATGCCGAGGAAAGAATGATCGAGAAGGACCGCCGCAGAAAATACTATCATAACAGCCATTGTAAGGTAAAATGGGGTGATTCCCGTAACTACGACCTGTCCATCAACAGCAGCAAGCTGGGTGTGGATGAGACGGTGGCATCTTTGAAGAACTACATAGATGCAAGAATTGCGCATAAGTAAATCATAAATTAACAAAAAGGAAAACTGCCAATCTAAAAATACGCATAAAAATATACGTATTTCAGATGGCAGTTTTTTGTTGCAAACAACATTTAAACAAATTTTAAGGATTTCCGGCGTGACGAATAGAAAAGAGTGTGATATTCTAGGAGACGAGCAAGCGGATGACAAAAGCAAAACAGATTCCATAAGAATCAAATAGAAATCATATAACATCTGGAAAATAAGAGATACCTACGTAATGCGTATGAAAAGAGGTATATAAATGAGCGACAGAGAGAGAGACTCCATTCAGGAGATGGAAGATATACAAAAAGGGCTGGAAGCCTTTTTACAGCAGGAAATGCAACAGATGCAGCAGACTTCCGGGAACAGCGGCAGGAGCAAACAGGGGAACCGTGTGCAGCAGGGGAACGGAGCACCGGGCAGAACCGGACAGACGGCAAGCCGTCCAAGCCCTCAGATGTTCGACATGACAGAGGATGAGGAAGAGGAGGAACTTGATGTGATCGGATCCGGCAGAAGAGATGCGGGGGATTATGCAGAGGACTGGGATGATCCTGCATATCGTAAGAGACAGGCCGCACGGCGGGAGGCTGAGCGTAGGACAGACAGCCGACGCGGTACCGATCACCGACGCAGCAGATCCACTGCAGAAAAATCATCGGAAGGCAATCGCCGTGACAGGGCAGAAACAGAGAGGACGTCCCGAAACTCCCGGCGCAGACAGGAAGACTATGACTATGAAGACGAATACAATGATTATGACGAAGAACAGATGAGAGAAGATACGAGAAGAAATTCCGGACGGAAATCAAGAAAACAGAGAGAAAGAGACGATGAACAATACGGACGGAATACAAAGAACAGTCGGAACAATAAAAAGGGAAACGGAAAAAAGGCACCGAAGAAAAAGAAAAAATCCGGTTTCAAGCGTTTCTTGATTTCTGTTGCCCTGATCATTGTTTTCCTGGCAGCAGGCTTATATGTATTGGTAGGAAAAGTCTACGGAGAGATGAATTACGAGGAAATCGAATCCGTAACATCTTCGCCCATGAAGGAAGAAGGCGTTACCAATATTCTGCTGATCGGTAATGACTCCCGTGAGAACGGAGAGGACGGCAGATCCGATGCCATGATCCTGCTGTCGATCAGCAACAAGACCAAAAAGATCTATATGACATCCCTGCTTCGCGATATGTATGTAGATATTCCGGGACATAAGGGAAATCGCCTGAATGCAGCCTATTCCTATGGTGGCGCAGAGCTTCTGATGGAGACCATTGAACAGAATTTTGATATTCACATCAGTCGTTATGTGCTGGTGAATTTCGAAGCGTTTGCCAATCTGGTGGATGCCGTGGGCGGTGTGGATCTGGAACTGACCGGCAAGGAAGTGGAATATGTAAACGGCTATCTGGTGGAATATAATATTTTGCTGGGCAGACCGGAAGGAACAGACTATTTTGATGATCTGTCCGGTGGCATGGTACATCTGAACGGTCCGCAGGCACTGGCATATTGCAGAAACCGTTACATCGGTACGGACTTCGGCAGAACCGAGCGCCAGAGAAAGGTGCTGACGGAGGTTATTCACAAGCTGCCTAAGGGAGTGCTGACGAATCCGAAAGAACTGATTGACGGCTTAATGCCGAACCTGACCACGAACCTGACACAGGCAGAATGCTATCGCCTGAGCCTGATGGCTCCGAAGGTTGTGACCTATGATATTATTCAGAACAGCATCCCCATCGAAGGTACTTATAAGGATGCGACGATCCGTAAGATGGCAGTACTGGAAGTGGATTTTGACGCGAATAAGAAATTCCTGCGGGAGAATCTGTACGGAGAAGGTGACAGCACGGAGGAAACAACAACTTCAGCCGAATGATCGTTTCTACGAATCTGAATAATTACTTGGTATTGAGACAAGAGTACTGTGAGGCAGAGGGGGACGCGATGAATTTGAAACACCTGATTTCACAGAAGAAAAAAGGAATTGCAGTATTACTCTGCGTGGCTGCAATGTTTTCGTTGGGAGGCTGTGGGGATGACCTGACACAGCAGGTAAGGATCTCCGGCGTGGAAGATCTGGCACAGCCGATCGGCGGATATGCTGCGCAAAATAGCGGTAATCAGGCGACAGAACAGTCCGGGATGGCACAGGGGAAGACGGAAAACGGTAACACCGCAGGAGAGAGTGCTTCCGCCAACGGGCAATCGGGCAGTTCGGATATGCCATCCGGCAGTCATTATGAGATCACGATTTCGGCAGCCGGAGATGTAACACTGGGAACGCATCAGGAACAGGATTACGGTTCCTCTTTCCGGCAGGCGTATGATCAGGCGGAAGATGAAGGATATTTTTTTGAAAATGTGCGTGATATTTTCAGCGCGGATGACATGACGATCGTGAACCTGGAGGGACCGCTTACGAATTCCGATCAGATGCGTGAGGGACAGACCTATTGTATCAAGGGAGATCCGGCGTATGCGCATCTGTTGACGTTGGGAGATATCGAGGCTGTCAGTTTTGCCAATAATCATCGGCTGGACTATGGGGAGCAGGGAAGCCGGGATACCATTCAGGCACTGGAGCAGGAAGGAATCGTCTATGCTTACGATAAAAACGTGGGTATCTATGAAGTACCGGGCAGTGCAGAAGCGCATGGCGGCGAGAGAAATCTGAAGATCGGAATCATCTCTGTGAATGAAGTGGAATGGGGTTCCCAGGTAGAAAAACTGATTCAGAATAATATTGAGACTCTGCGGGAGCAGAATGTGGATCTGATTCTGGTCTGTTGTCACTGGGGCATCGAAAAAGATACCGTGCCGGAGAATTATCAACAGGTACTGGGCAGAAAATGTATTGACTGGGGTGCGGATCTGGTCATCGGACATCATCCGCATGTCCTTCAGGGAATCGAGGAATATAAGGGCAGATATATCATCTACAGTCTGGCGAATTTCTGCTTTGGAGCCAATAGGAATCCTGAAGATAAAGATACCATGATCTTCCAACAGATATTTACCTTTGAGAACGGTCAGAAAAAGGAAGACCGGAATGCCAGGATCATTCCCTGTCTGGTCAGCTCCGTAAAAACACGAAATGATTTCCGACCGACGCCTGCGACGGGCGAGGATAAACTGAGAATTCTACAGCGCATGAACGAATACAGCAAGCCCTTCGGTGTGGAATTCGATGACAATGGTGGGATCATGGTGAATTAGTGTGGATAACATCCGTAGATAATATTGAAAATGTTGATATTTTTGAAGGAAACAAATAATTCTATGGATATGAATCAGCTCTCTAAAGAATGTAGAATACGGATTGCGGATAGGAAGCGTAAGAAAGGACAAGGGGTAGCGTGGAGAAAGCATTCAAATTGGACTTTATTAATGACAAAACGGGAAGCCTGTATGTGAATTGCTGCGGATGTTCCCAGACAGAACCGCTGCATAGTTTTGGACCGGCATCCAAACCCCATTATCTGATTCATTATGTTCTAAGCGGCAAGGGTCATTTCCGCTTTCATGACAAGGAATATCAGCTGGAAGCCGGATACGGATTCCTGATCCAGCCCAATGAACTGGCTTTTTATCAGGCAGATGCCAAAGATCCGTGGAGTTATCTGTGGGTGGGATTTGCCGGAAGCCGTGCGGAAGAATATCTGCACAGCATGGGACTTTCCGACAGACATCCGATCTTTGCCTGTGATAAATCCGAGGAATTGTATTCTATTGTCCGGGATATGATGGAGCACAATACGTTCGGAATTGCGGATGACCTGCGTAGGAACGGCCTGCTGGGAGTGTTCCTGTCGGTGATTGCCGACAGCGCCGGTGTCGTGGCGAGAGAGGAAGAAGATAAAGGCAACCAGTATGTGAAAAAAGCGGTATCCTTTATCCAGAGCAACTACTGTAACCCCATCAAAGTCACGGATGTGGCAGAATATGTGTGTATCAACAGAAGCTACTTATACACACTGTTTCAGAATTATCTGGGAATGTCACCGCAACAGTTTCTGACGACATTCCGCATTACCAAAGCGAGAGAATTACTGGAATCGACCAATTATCCCATTGAAAGTATCGCGTTATCCTGCGGCTACAGCGATGCTTTGGTGTTTACCAAGGCGTTCCACGCCATGAAAGGAATGTCTCCGTCCAAATACCGCAAGGAAAGCCATAAGGAGAGCACCAAAGAACAGCTTCAGGAGGTCGAGGGGCTGATCGCACAGCTATTGAAACCATAAATAAAGTACAACACCATTAAAAAAGCCCATTCAAGTAAATATGAATGGACTTTTTTGATTAAGCTGTGTAACTATTCAGAATCGCATTCGCAAAAGTAATTTTCAAAATTATACTTATTCATGTAAGCATGATTTATAAAATTATGAAAAGTGCTTTGACTCTGAATAATTACAGGTTCTTCTCTACATACTCCAGAATATAGAAGTTATCCTCCGGCATCTGGCAGCCTACGATGAACAGACCGTTATCATCGGAGCAGCGGATGATACGTCCTTCCAGCACATTGTGATCCGGGAGAGCGAAATCATGGATAGTGATAGTGATTGTGGCATCTTTGCTCTGGGAGAAAATCTTGTCCGTAGCCAGGAAAGCGAAGCCGTTGGCACTGATGTTATCCATGGTAGCGGCGTATTCTTTATCGGAATTCTTGAACTTGATGGTACATGCGTTGTTGATATCCATACGAGGATATTTCCGGCGGTTATTGATCCGGGGTCTGGTCGTGATCGTAATCTTAAAGATATGCTCGCCGTCTGTGGGATCCGGAGTGATGGTTGCTTTGTCCCAGCAATACAGAATGTTTCCTGCGGTGATTTGTAGTTTGCAGGGAGCCGCATCTTTTAATGCCAGTTTCTTCTGACAGGATACCATCAAGCCTTCGGGAATCTGCTGAATCAGCTCACCCAGATATTCAGTATCGTCCTGCTCTGTCAATTGCAGATCGATCTTCATGCCTGGCTGAATATCTTCGATACCCATGAAGCCGCCGATACCCAGATCACACATCATGTTCTCCATGACATCTTCAATGGTATTGATATTATCAGCCGTTTCCTGATATTTACTGAGCATACGCTCACTGGTCTGGCTGGAGTGTGCAATACAGCCGGTGATGGTCTCCACGATGTTGGATACCTGTTCCATATTGGATACCAGCTGGGTATTGGAGCTTTCGACTTCTTTAATTGCATCATCAACTACCTGAATATGTCTGCCGAGCTGTGCGGAATCAGATGCGATCTGATTTACATTTTCACCGGTATGTGTTACCTTTTCCAGGGTAACCTGGATCAGCTTCAAGGTCTCTTCAATGGAAGCGGTCATCTTAGCGGAAGTAGCATCCAGACGGGACAGAGCTTCTCTGATCTGTCCGGAGGAAGCGTGGGTTTCCGTACTTAAGGTACGGATCTGATCGGCAACGACAGCGAAGCCCTTGCCTGCTTCACCGGCTCTGGCAGCTTCGATGGAAGCGTTTAAGGCCAGCAGGTTCGTCTGATTTGTAATTTTTTCGATCGTACCGGTCTCCTGCTTCACCATGCCAAATTCCTGCTGGAAATTCTGCAGGACATTTTCCAGCTCCGTAGAAAGCTCTGACATCGTAGTTGCAGTGCTTACAAGACTTTGCAGATCTTTTGCACTGACACTGGAATGGGATTCGGTTTTCCCTACCAGAGATACCATTTCGCTGATGAGTGCCACAACATTTTCCACCTGGGCACGGATGTCGGAAGTCATCTGTGTGGAAGAGGTCGTCCGATCCTGCAGCATATGGTTATTATCCGTCAATTCATTCATACCCAGCATGACGATATCGGAACCGTGCTTGTTCTCGGAAGCCAGTTCTCTGACAACGGTAATGCCGTCCAGAATGGTATTGCTGGAGGTCTTGACCTGCTCTACCGTGGTCACGACTCTGTGCAGATCGGCTTTGATGCTGTCGGTCATGGCACCGTCGGACTCGTTCAGGTGGCGGATGGACATGACATAGCAGATGTAACACAGGATGATACAGGACAGCTGCAACTGGTAATTTTTCATATCGGAAGCACTGTTAAAGCCTAACATGTAGCGGTAGACGGCAGCACCCACAATGATCAGAGAGTTGACGATACCGCAGTTGATCATGAATTTCCGGTTCTTATACAGGACCAGTAA
>CAKRRS010000027.1 GCA_934394665.1 uncultured Acetatifactor sp.
GGTAAAGGCTGCCACATCCCATATTTTCCAGCCATTTCCCAGCACATTTCTGCTGCCGAAATACAGGATAAACAGCACGCCCGTCATGGAGATGATCCGGTACAGCGGGGAGAACGCAGTACTCCAGATATTAGCCTTCACAGCAGCTTTCTCATAAGCGGTAAGATTCTCTTCATAAGCCTGTTCCCGCTCTTTTTCTCTGCCATAGACACGGTAGGTAACAGCGTTAATGGCTCTGTCCAGTGTTGCGGCGCTTAAATCTCCGGACTGTTCCTTATATGCTGCACCGGTACGCTGCACGTTACGCTTCATCTTCTCCGCCAGCACATAAGATACCGGCAAAAACAGCATACCTAAGATTGCCAACCGCCAGTCATAGAATAACAGCATTCCCACATATGCTGCCAGTGCCACACCGGTATCGAAGATCTCTGTGGTAAATTTCCGCATACCCTCCGCGCAGTCGTCCACATCCAGGATCGCCTTGGTCATCACATTTCCGACACCCTCTTCTTCCAGTTCGGCGCGGCTTCTGTGCACCAGACTGCGGTACAGGATCTCTTTCATGTCACGATTCACATTATTGGCGAAACGTCTGACATAAAAACGTTTGATGTAACGGGAGATCTGCACGATGGCGATTACCGCGACATAACTGATCACCAGAATCAGCATATCGCCATATCCGGCCGTTCCTCCCAGGATGTTTACCAGACAGCCGGTCATCTGCCCCTCATACCAGGGTCCCGCCAGAAGACCCACATTGTAGATCAGACCGGAGATTGTTACCGCCAGCAGCACAGTCCACTGGGTTTTGAAATAATACAGGATCTGATCCTTTTTCACTGCCTCAGATATCTGTTTCATCCTCTCCTGCTCCTTCTTCCACACGTTTTTCCGCATTGACAAATCCTGCCTCTTTCCGCAGCACTACATAAAAAGATGTACTATCCTCTAGTTTAGATAATAGTACATCTTTTTTGCCTGTCAATGTATTTGTATTGGCTCACTTGCGCTCATTAAATCATAATCTCAGGCCTTCAGAATCTCCGACAAATTCCGCTGGATCCCGGCCGCCACATCCGGTTTATTCATGGAGTAGACATGGATATGTTTCACTCCATTGGCCAACAGATCTATGATCTGATCGGTGGCATAGGCAATACCTGCCTGTTTCATGGCTTCCGGATTGTCTCCGAAACGGTCTACGATATTCTTAAAGCGCTCCGGTACATTACAACCGGACAGTTTTACGGCATTTCTCACCTGCACGCCACGGGTGATGGGCATAATGCCTGGAACAATGGGCACGGTAATCCCCGCTTCCCGCACACGGTACATAAAGTTGAAGAAGATATTGTTGTCGAAGAACATCTGGGTTGTCAGGTATTCGCAACCGGCATCCACCTTCTGTTTTAATCCCTGAATATCCGCATTTTTGTTAGCAGAATCGGGATGAACTTCCGGGTAGCAGGCGCCTCCCACACAGAAATCTCCGTTTTCTTTGATAAAACGCACCAGATCAGATGCGTGCGTAAAATCCGTAAATACTTCTCCGTCGAAATCCTTCGGAATATCTCCTCTCAGAGCCAGAATATTCTCGATTCCCGCTGCCTGCATTTCTGTAAGAGCTGCGCCGATACTGCTCCTGTCAGCGCAAACACAGGTCAGATGCGCCACAGTAGGCACATTGTACTGCTTCAGAATCTCTCCTGCCAAAGCAATGGTATGTCCCTTGGTACTGCCACCGGCACCATAAGTCACACTCATATAAGCAGGCTGCAATGCCGCGATCCCCAGTGCTGCTGCCTCCACATTTTCAAAATCCGTACTCTTCTTCGGAGGAAATACCTCGAAAGAGATCGTTGCTGTATCTTTATTCAAAATATCTCTGATCTTCATACAATTCTTCTCGCCTTTCCATCATCTACATACCTTCAGGCTACGTAATTACCCTTTGTTTTCCCGCAAAAAGATCGGCAGGAAATCCTGTTTCTCCTCTTCTGCGGTCTCACTCGCCGCAATGACATTCCGGATATTCTGCATCCGCTTATCCAGCGCTGCGCTCTGCTGTGCACAGTCATACAGCTCATCCTTTAAAAACTTCGACTGACTTTCCGGAATGTTTTTCTTATACTGCAGCTTGTGCTCCAGGCTCGCCCAGAAATCCATGGCTATCGTACGGAACTGCACTTCCACATAGACCAGCTTCTTCGTATTCTGTAAAAAGATCGGCACCTGCACGATCAGATGAAGGCTGCGGTAACCGCTCTCCTTAGGATTCTTTATATAATCCTTGCGCTCGATCAGGGTAATGTCATCCTGGCGTAAAAAGCTCTCCGCCAGTTCGTAGATATCATCCGGAAACGAACAGATGACCCGGACCCCGGCGATATCCCGGATATTCTCCTCAATGCCTTCCAGCGTCATGGGAATATTTTTCCGGCGGATCTTACGCAGAATACTGTCATACGATTTGACTCTGGTCTTGATTCCTTCGATGGGATTCCGATCGTATTCCAGGGAATACTCCTGATTCAATACTTTGAATTTCGTCTCCACCTCCATGATGGCGCACTGATAATACGACATCAGTTCATCCATGGGGCGCTTGTTTTTCTCGATCAAATCCAGGAATTGATCCGATAATAAATGCTGTTTGAAAAATTTACCTCTGATGGTATCCATAATACAACTTACCCTTTTATTGTCTATTTTTTTATCAATATCTTTTATCGACAGACATGGTGACGATAATAACAAAAAGAAATAGCATCCCACCGACCAAAGTGAATGCTATTTCTTTTCTAACATTTAACTGAGGGCGAATCGGAATTTTCACTTCCGACCACCTTTCTAAGCAGATTATACACTATGAGGGGTTGAGAAATCAATCCCTCTTTTCATTGAATCTTGATGATTTTATCACATAAGCAAAACAGCTTAATACACTTTAGTCAAACGCGGTCGGCGCATTCGGATTCCACAGTGCCTCAAAGCACATCAGTATCTGCTCCCTGGTGCATTTTTCCACTGCAAGATTTTCGGGGAGCGTGTCCTCATCAAAAAATGCAATGCCGGTCGTTTCGATATTGTCTTCAAATTCACCGCTTTCGTATTTGCACTGCACGAAGATTTTCACCACTCCGTATGCATAGTTTGTCACATTATGCTTCCGCCAGTCCTGCACAGCGATCAGCTTTTCCGCCATCACGGTAAAGCCCGTTTCCTCTTTTACTTCCTTTACCGTATTCGAAGCTACCGACTGGTCAACATCGCACCAGCCGCCGGGCAACGACCATGTACCGTTGTTTTCATGAACAAGCAGAATTTTCCCATCCACAAATACAGCAGCTCTCGTATCCACCTTTGGGGTCTGGTAACCTGTTTCGTTGCAAAACAGATCATAAACCCTGGCAACGGGAATATCTGTCCTTACAGCAATCATCTCCGCCGAGATTCTGCGCAGCTCTTCATAACGTTCTTTATCGTATTTGTCTTTTCCGTATTGCAGGCCTGCCTGTGCAATACTTTGAATACGGATTGCGAAATCTAACCATGCATCATTCATCATCAATCTCCCTTAAACTGTCCTATGAGTTCATAGTATCATAAGCTCACGAATTCGTGCTTTCGCACTCTACATCCTGCTTCGCAGCCGCTTGGTTTTCCTTGAGGCTCATTATATCATGATCCGCATCTTCGATGCTCTACGCTGCTTTGCAGCTATCGTGATCAAATTCACCGGCCGGCAGAAATGTGCATTTATCCGCAGAGCATAACTTTAGCGGAGAAAACACCATTCTGACAGGCAAACGTACTTGCACCGCCGCTTTTTTCTGCAATATGTTGGATTGACTGGATGCCGACGCCGTTTCCCTTTCGTTTGGAGGATTGAAAAACACCGTTCTTCTCCCTGATTTCGCCGTCATAGGCATTCTCAACTTCGATCAGAAGCAGCCGCCCGGCATGCAGATATGCAGTGATTTTGATCTGCCGTCTGTCTGGTGCAGTGCGGATACTGGCTTCGAGCGCATTTTCCAACAAGTTGGACAAGACCAGACACATGTTGATCTCATCGACCGGAAGAGTCTGCGGCAGATCGAGCTTTGCACAAAAGGGAATGCCTTCGCGCTTTGCCAGGGCACAATAATAACCGATGACGCTATCCGCTGCATGGTTTTCGCAGAAGTGTATACCGAGATCCGGGATGCGGGAAATGTTTTTTTCAAGGTAGCTTTTCAATCTTTCCAGATCGCCGGTCTCAGCCAGTGCGGAAATTTGATTCAGTTGATGGCGCATATCATGCCGCGCCTGCCGCACTTCTTCGATGGCGGTTTTGAGATTCTCATAGCGTTGCTGCTGCAGGAAAAGAAGCTGGTTTTCCTGCTGTAATCTCGCGTTGCGGTTGAGACTGGTGGCCATTAGCAGGAAAATTGCGTTGAACAAGAGCAAAAGCAAAAGAAGTGCAATACTTATCACAATATAGCCCTGTAATACACGACCGGTTCTGAGCGTCGTCTGATAGCGCGGGATCATAAAAAGGTTCAAAAAAATGAACACCAGCGGCAAAACCCAGAACACATACCACGTTTGCGCAAAATTATCGTCCTCAACCATCACACGCACTGCATGGGTTGACGGATAGAACGCAGCCAGCACGAAAATCCAGCAAACCACATTATAAAATACACAGGCTGCAAGGCAGAACCACGGTTCGTCCGATGGCAGCTGCTTATGCAGAACAATCGCAGCACTGATAGCCCGGGACAAGCTGTTGATGCATGCAAATACTGCGCAGACAGTCAGTGCAATTGTTCCGGATTTCCAGCGGGAGATTTGGAGTGTTCCGGTATATAGCCCAATTGCAAGCAATGTGATCCCTGCCAGGGCAGACGCAGTGGAAGCATGCAGCTGATAGCAGACGATTCCACCACCGATACATAATCCTGCCATCAGGGGGAGAATCCGGGCGGCAAGCTTTCCGGGGGACTGCTTCAGATAGGATTTTGCAGGGAAATATGCAAGTAAAAGACCGGGGAGTACGACGGACAACTCCAGGATCGGACGCAGAATATCTTTCATCTCATACACCCCCTTGCAGCAGAAATTCCATAAATGCCTGCCTGGCAGGCTTCAAAAGTTCCTGGTTGACATATACGCGGCTGCCGTCGGTCATGCAGAAAGCGGCGGCCTGAAAATCAGCGGCATGTTCTAAATTGACAATCGCGCCGCGGCCGCAGACAAAAAAGCGTGGATCTTTTTTCAGCGGCTCGGTAAATGCCTTAAAGCTTTGCCGCGTGGCAAGCGTTTTACCGGCAGTCGTACGAATATTGATCATATGAGCAAAATGCTCGGCATAGATAATGTCCCTATAGCGAAGGCGAACATCGCTGCCACTGACTTTCACCGTCAGAATCGGCTCAGGACGCGGAAGTTTAGCGAGCATTTCAGTAAGCAGACCGGCAAGTTCTCCCTCGGAAAAGGGCTTCACGAGATAGTGGAATGCCCGCACCTGAAATCCCTCCAGTGCATGGTCGGTAGATGTTGTGGTGAAGATCAGAAAGCAATCTGCATCCGTCTTCCGAAGTTCCTTTGCGGCATCCATGCCGCTTAATCCTTTCATGTAAATGTCCAGAAATGCCACAGTAAAGTGCCGTTCTTTTTCTGCTGCGAGAAAGCTCTCGCTGCGATCAAATTCTAAGATCTCCGTCTCTACACCGTACAGGTTCAGCTGTCGCTCAAGCCGCATTTTCAACAGCGCACGTTCGGTCTCGATATCATCCACTATTGCTATCCTCATATCGGACTGACTCCTTTGTAAAAAATTCCAGTAACTAAATTATATCATACCTGTCCAACACCGGCACAGTGAAAAACTCAGATTTCGTGACGGAATTAAGGGTTTCGTGCCAAACGGCTTGAAAAGCGTTTGCATATCCGTATACTGACAAGCAGAAAGCATCAATGACGGCAGAAAGGAGGGAGTGCTGTGTACCACATTGCCGTGCTGACAAATAGTGAAACACAGGAAGCCTTTTATATAGAGCAGCTTTCACGGTTCTGCTTTGAACGCGGTCTGTTTCCCAAAATGGACTGTTACCGTGGGCAGGAGTTGTTCTTTGATGTGGCGCGTGTAAATGCGCCAACCTGCACTGTGATCGCACTTCCGGGAGTAGAAGGGTTGAATGCGGTGGAGCATCTGCGAACGCTTTTTCCCGAAACACGCATCATCTGGTGCAGCGATCTGGATTTTTCCCTGCATGCATTTCGGCTGCGTGTAGACTATTTTCTGTTAGAGCCAATAACAGAAGAAGCGTTTCAGCAGGGACTTTCTACATGGTTAGATGGGAAAAAAACGTCTGCCTTATTCCGGGCGGATCACAACAAACATAACAATGAGGAGGATTATTGATGAAAAAGAGAAAAAAGATTTATTCTGTATTTAGCTTTCTTCTGGCGGGAACACTGTGTCTGTCTATGGCGGCCTGTGGTGGAACGCCCACACCGGCAGAGGACGAAACAACATCTTCTGCACCGTTATCCGGTGCACTGCCCGTGAAGGCTTTACAACCCAAACACGTGGATGAAAACCCTTATATGGCAAAAAGTGATGCAAACATCCATCACGACGGCTACAACACCGACTCAACGGATGAAATTCTGCCGCTCGGCATCTATCCGGAAATCAATGTTTCCTTTGAGACAACGAACCCGAACGCCTCACCCGCGATTTACTTTGACAACTACGGTCACGCGGTCGTGCCACTGCTCGGCGGCATCGCCATCCGTGATCTGAATGCAACAGAGACGAAGACGCTCGGCTATTTTTCACCGATGCAACATGATGGCGGCGGTTACGTCATCCAGAGTTCCTACACATTCCTTGACTCTAAAAACCGTGTCGTCTGCCCGACGAGCAACAACCATGTACTGATACTGCGTACGACAGAGGAAGATGGCAGCGTCATTCCGGAATTTGAAAAGGTTCTGGATATCGATATCAAGGCAGCTGCTGAGACCGCGCTCGGCAAAGAGCTGACACAGAATCTTCTGTCCGTGGTCTTTGACTACGACGGAAACCTTTGGTTCGCCACCGGCGGCTTCCGAATCTATCCCGAGCGGCAGCAGCAGGGTGTTCTCGGCTACATTGCCCACACAGCGATAGAATCGATTCTGAATGGCGAACAAACCGATCTTTCAAAGGCTGTCTTTGTTTACGGGCTGCCCCTTGGCGAGGGCGCAGAAAACGGCATTGCTGCCTCCAAAGACGGTGCGGTCATTCTGACGAACCAGAACTGCTATCTGTTGCGCGCGGAAGAAGGTGTGAACGTTGTGTGGTGCACGCCATATGAGAGTGTCGGTGCGAAGGTCAGTCATGATGGCGATAAGACTACCGGCGGCGGCCTTGCCTGGGGTGGCGGCTGCTCGCCCACACTGACACCAAACCTTGTACTGTTCACCGACAACGCAGATCCTGTTAAGCTTCTCGCGCTCGACATGAAGACCGGAGAGGTCGTAGCCAGCATGCCTGTTTTGGATGATCTGCCCGATGGGTATCAGGTGGCGGTTGAGAACTCTGCAATCGTTTATGACGACGGTGAAGGCACCGTCAGCACGATCGTCTGCAACTGGTTCGGCGCTGGTAACGCAGGTCTTGCCGACCCTGACAATGACTCTTCGATTCAGAGCTACGCCAACATTTATGACCAGAACTGGCTGATGAAGGGTAATGTTATGATCGCCCCGGGCGTTGAGCGGGTGGACACCCTAAAAACCGCCGATGGCTATGAAATGAAGAGCGTCTGGAGCCGGAACGATCTGCGCGACACGGCGATCATGAAGCTCTCCACTGCAACAGGCTATATCTACGGTTACGTACAGGATTTGGATACCGGCATGTGGCAGTACATTATTTTGGACTTTGCAACAGGCGAAACCGTCTTCACGATGGATGTGTCCAACAAATACGGCTACAATAATATGGCCATCGGCATGTACACCGGCAGCAACGGAAATACGCTCTACTGCCCGACAGGCTATCTGGAACTGCTGCGTTTGCAGGATCGCTTTGTGTACCTGCCCGAGCTTCCGTACCGTGAGGTTGATCTGGATCAGGCAGCAAGAAATGTTCTTTCGCAGGATCAGTTTGCGCAGGATGGCGGTGAAGGTACGGTTGCAAGCTGGCACAACACTGCGACCATCTGCAACGTGCATCCCAACACCATGGTAGCCTTCCGCATGAACAACCTGTCCGGCAGTGCCTCCGATCTGACGCTCTACGCCTATGGTGCAGACGGCAAGCTGGAAAAGGTTGGCTCTGAACTGTGGTCGCTCACAGACGAGACCGGAGCAAATGTGACGGAGCTGACAGACGGCGTGCTCTATGAGCTGCGCGTGACCGTCTCCGACGGCGGTGATCTCGACCTGAGCGAAACAGAAAAAGAAATCAAGCTATCTGTTGTACTTGGAAAATAAATCGGTTTGAAGATAAATCAGTTTTGAAGACAGCTATCATTTACCGGATTTTTATCTGCTGTAAACTTAGATCGTAGATGCGATGATCTGCATCCTGCCCTGTAACTCTACCTTACCGTAGCCGTCGGGCAGGATCAGGTGATCGCCCTTTTTTAAATGCGTACCATTCAGGGTGCCTTCTCCTTCGACCACGCTCATCAGGATGAAAGGCTTATCCTGCCAGGTCTCCACGCGATGCTCCACATCAATACGATATACGGTGTAGTAAGGACAGCGGATCAGCTGCTGGATCGCATCGTCCTTTTTCTCGGTATGCACCACGCTGTTCTCTGCGGATTTGGCAGGAACGGTGATAACATCGATGCTCTGGGCGACATGCAGCTGTCTGGGCTTGCCGTTACTCAGTCTGTCATAATCGTATACACGGTAAGTAATATCACTGCTCTGCTGCGTCTCTAAGAGCAGTGTACCGCCCTTGATGGCATGCACAGTACCGGGATCGATCTGGATGAAATCTCCGGGCTTAATGGGAATCTCACGGATGAATTCTTTCCACTTGCCCCCATGAATCATCTGTTCCAGTTCTTCCTTCGTCTTTGCATTGTGTCCAACCACAAGCGTAGCATTCTCTTTGCAATCCAGAATAAACCAGCACTCTGTTTTTCCCAGAGAACCGTTCTCATGCACTTTTGCATAGACATCATCCGGATGTACCTGGATGCTTAAGTCGTCCTTGGCATCAATGATCTTGATCAGTAACGGAAAACGCTCCATTCCCGTATTGCCGAACAATTCCGGATGCTTCCCCCACAGCTCGGACAGCTTCATTCCCTGGTAAGCTCCGCTTGCCACAGTGCCGTCCCCGTTGGGATGTGCGCTGATACCCCAGCACTCACCGATGTCGTCGCCCTCGATGGGGTACCCGAATTCTCTGTTTAACCGGGTACCGCCCCAGATATTGTGGGTACACACCGGTGTTAAAAAAATAATATCTTTGTTCATGATCATCTATCCTTTCACATGATACTTACTATGTATTGCACTGCATCTTTCCCGTCATTCCGCTACTTAGCTTTGCAACGTTCGTTTCTGGAAAAATATTCTATCTGATATGTAACACATTTCTTCCGATCTGTCTACCTGCCTTCCGTACTATGCCTATTCCGCTTCTGTTTCTGTTCTTACCCCGGATACAATCAATGACACCAGATAAAATCCAGCCTTATCGTTCTCGTGTGTCTCTGTGATCTCGATTCTCACCCGGTGTTCCCCATAGGGCAGATGCTCCGCAATCGTTGCCAGTTCCATCTTATCTCCCCAGGTCTCATCGAAGGTTCCGTCCAACACGCACGCCGTCTCAGGGTTCTCATCCACCACTGCCGTGGCAATGGGTGCAGGTCCGTCCTTCACTCGGCGGTATTGCACGGCGGCACCGGTTCCCCGGAAAGTGAACTCCAGATAAGCTCCTTTTTCCCCGGCGCTCCATCCGTTTCGGAAAATATCCGTGATATCTCTCTGCGGTGTCATATCTTCTTCAAAACCGCTCTTCTCCGGTGTGGAATTAAAATATTGCAGTCTCACGCAATGCTCATAGGCATTTTCTGTCAGCGGAGCCGGGAAAATTTCCTGCGGCTCTTGCGTTTTATCATGGATCACCTTTTCCAGAAAATTCGTGATCACGGATGCCACAAGCTCATGCCCCAGATCATTGGGATGCAGAAAATCCGCAGTGATTTTCTCAGCCGGAAGTCTGCCCGCTACCACTGCCGGATAGATGCTGTTCTGTATACTGATACAGGGAAGATCATAATGTCGTCCTACCTGCGCATGATAATATGCCGCACTTTTTCCGGTATCATAATAGACATTATGGATCAGCACCATTGCCGGTGCGCTCGCACTGCCATAAATCTGCCTCACCAGGCCTTCGTAGGTCTCGCAGAAATGCGGCGTACTGTGATCGTTCACGGAAAATTCTACAAATACCAGATCCGGCAGCCGCGGAAGCAGGTCTTCCTGTACTCTCGCCGCGCCGAACTGGGAATCGGTAGCTCCGATTCCGGCGTTCACATAATCAAATTCCGTATTGGGAAATACCTTTTTCAGCCAGCCAAACGTCCTTGCCGCATAACATTTTTCCGGATCCGTAGCGGAAAATCCCTGGGTAATGGAACCGCCGATAAATCCTACCGTAAGCCGCTCTCCTTTGGCTGCACGATTCATAAAACCTTTCAGTCTGGTCAGGTTGCCCCGGTTCAGGATTCCGGCTTCTTTATCAATGATGTTCCCCGCACTCTTGCGGTTCTCATAGATGCTGTTTTCCAGAGTGCAATAACGTTTCGCCTTGTTTTTCAGAGTCTTGCTGATCCGGAAAATCTCTTCCGGACGGTATCCCCTGGATTCCAGATAATAAATACCACTGTAAAGTTTGATGGGAACATCCGGATATTTATCCCCGATCATGGCTTCAAACATGATCATAATGTGACCGATCTTCTCCAGTGCTGCTTCCACGTGATTGTCCAATAGCAATAGGAACTCATCCTTTTTCAAATGACACACCATTTCCTGTCCTTTCAGGTGCTTTTGAATATGCGTCCCCAGATGGTACAGAAGGCTGTTTTTCACTTTCTCACTCATCTTCGCGGAAATCTCATCGTAATCCCGGATGCCCAGAAATACCTCTGCATACTGACTGTCCTGCCAGGGCAGAATCTGTTCCAGTTTTATCGAAAAGCTTTCCGTTGTCTCCATTCCGGCAATGTCCGGTTCCGGCTTTTCTGTATCCTTTTCCCGCTCCCTGACATTCCCTGCATATTCGTACTCCCACAGCGCACAGTCGGAATTGTCCTCGGTAATCTTCCTCCTGATACGTTCTTCTGCCAGTTCTCTTTCCAGTTCTTCGATTTTGGCATATAATTCCTCTTTTTCCATCATACGCTGTCTCCATCACTTAAAAAGGACCCGCTCATCGCGGGTCCCTCGATTCTATCTTCTGCCTTCTTCTGTATCGCTTGTTGTGACCACGCTGTGTTCTTTGATATAGTCAACCACTTCATCGATGGTCGTAAACGCCAGCCCTACGTAGCTGTCTGCTGCGCCATAGTAAATGGCGATCCTGCCGCTCTCGGAATCATGAATGGTAGCGCAGGGGAAGCATACATTCGGTACGAATCCTCTCTCCTCATACCACTCTTCCGGTGTCAGCAGGAAGTTCTCACAACGATATTTTACGATGGACGGGTTGTCAATATCCAGGATCGCTCCACCGATGGAATAGACATAACCGTTACAGGTTCCGCTCACACCATGATAGAACAATAGCCACCCTTCGGAAGTCTCAATGGGAGCTGCACCGCCACCAATCTTCAAGGACTCCCACCATTCGGAAGACTTTCCCATCACATGTCTGTGTTTGCCCCAAAATACCATATCGGGGCTCTCACTGACGAAAATATCACCGAAGGGCGTATGTCCGCTGTCGGAAGGACGGGACAGCATCATGAAATTACCGTGTACTTTTCTGGGGAACAGTACGGCGTTACGGTTAAAGGGGAGAAACGGATTCTCGATTCTGGTAAACGTCTTGAAATCCGTAGTTTTCGCAATACCGATGGCTGCACCGTAAAAATCCTGACACCAGATGATGTAATAGGTATCTTCTACCTTCACCAGTCTGGGATCGTAAGCGTAGATCGGCATAAAAGGCTTGCCTTCTTCATCTACGAACTGAATCTTATCTTTATCAAAATCCCAATGAATTGCATCTTTGCTGCGTCCCATGTAGATATAAGGAATACCGTTGACCTGTTCCCCACGGAACACACCGATGAATTCATCACCGTAAGGCATTACGGCACTGTTGAAGATTCTGGCTACTCCTTCTACGGGATTTCTGCCAATAATAGGGTTCTCACTATATCTCCATACCGGTGCTCCGGTATGGCCTTCGGGTTTATCCTGCCAGGGTACATTAGGTACTGCAGGGCTGATCATCTTAACCTTGCTCATTCAGGTTACCTCATTTCTGTATTATTTATCTTGCTTCCTGTTTTAAGAACTCTTCATTTTTGTGAATGAGTTCACATCTCTGTGCCACACACTCCACGCTTCTTCCGGGATCAGAAGGGGTGTTGAATACATAATCCACAAGCTTGTCTATAGTAGTAGTTGCCACATGCATGCGGGTATCGCTGGATGCATAGTAGATAAAGACTTCCCCCTTCTCATTCGCGATAGCACCGTTGGTAAATACTACGTTTGAAACATCTCCCACTCTCTCTTCCCCTCTGGGACCGATCAGCAGACCCGAAGGCTCTGCGATCACTTTTGCAGGATCTTTCAGATCCGTTGCAAAAGCATAAATGACGTAACGTAAACCGGCTGCGGTATTACGTACTCCATGTGCGATATGTATCCAACCTCTATCTGTTTTGATGGGGGTAGCGCCCGCACCGTTTTTGGCCTCGGTAATGGTGTGATATTTACGCAGACTGGTCATGCGCTCTTCGTCGATCACTGCATGAGTGATATCGTCACACAGTCCGAAACCGATTCCTCCGCCACTTCCGGTCTCGATGAAATCATCCATCGGTCTGGTGTAGAAAGCATATTTGCCATCCACGAATTCCGGATGCAGCACTACATTTCTCTGTTGGGGAGAACGAAGGGTCTTTAAATTCTCCAGTCTCTCCCAGTGCTTTAAGTCTTTGGTTCTTACAATGCCTGCAGCCGCTACTGCTGCGGACAGATCATTTACGGAGGTATCCTTGCTTTCGGAACAGAACACACCATAGATGTAACCGTCTTCATGTTTGGTCAGACGCATGTCATAGACATTGGTCTCTTCCGGGCAGGTGTCATCTAACAGAATGGGATAATCCCAGAAACGGAATCCATCGACACCGTTGTCACTCTCCGCCACACCAAAGAAAGACTTTCTGTCGTTGCCTTCGATACGGGCTACCAGATAATACTTGCCGTTTAATTCAATGGCTCCGGAATTCATGACCGCATTGATTCCCAGACGCTCCATGAAATAGGGATTGGTCTTGGGATTGAGATCATATCTCCAGGTCAGGGGAATATGTTCTCTGGTCAGAACCGGATATTCATAACGGTCGTAAATACCGTTGTAGAAATCGGACTTTACATTTTTACGGGAAAGCAATTTCTCCTGCTTCTCTTTCTCTATGTAATAACGCTCTAACATCTCTTCATAACCTCCATGCACATTCTGCCGTTATGGTAAGGGCACTTCCAAGGCTCCACGATAGGACGGCCGGGATAGGGATTTCCTTCCGGATCCACTTCCCAGAACCATTCGGAACCGGCTCTCTTATCGATCACATGATCCCGGATAAATGCCCATTCCTTCTCGGCTGCTTCCAGATATTCCTTCTTCTCCGGCTCTTTCTCATAGCCGTTTAAGAAACCGATCACAGTCTCTGCCTGTACCCACCAGACTCTGTGCACATTCACGACACCTCTGTCACATTCGTTTGCCAGAGAGTGTCCGTCGAATGCCACCTTATAGATCTGCGCAGTCAGATCTTTGGTGATGACATACATCTTCTGTGTCAGTTCCGGATCATCCAGTACCTTACAGCCTCTGTCGATCAGCCAGGCAGTCTCGATGTCGTGACCGTAGGAATGCAGATCCAGAATGGTATTGTAATGCTTATCAAAGAACACTTCCTGTCTGTGCAGCTCGGGATTGTAAACCTTCTCAGCGAACAGATTCATGATCCAAAGCAGGCGTCTGCGCACCTTTTCATCACCGGATACCCGGTACAATTCTGTATAAGCTTCAAAGACATGAAGCAAGGTGTTCATGGTCTTGTCTGCAAGGACACCGTTCTCCGACAATTTCTCATTGGATTCTGGTTTAAAGTCTCTGGTGAATGCTTCCAGATAGCCCACCTCATCCATACACGTAGTCTCAATCAGAGTAAACAGCTTTTTCGCCAGCTCCAGGGCTTCTGCGTCACCGCTTGCCTCATAATAGGAGGACAGTGCATAAATGCAGAATGCCTGATTGTACGTATGCTTTGTAGTATCCTTCGGTGTTCCGTCGTAATTTAAGGACCAGTAGATTCCTCCGTATTCTTTGTCCAGGCAATGATCTTTCAGGAAAGCGTATCCGTGCTTTGCCTCATCAAGCAGACTTTCGTCTTTTAGCAGTGTATACGCATTGGCGAAGAACCAGGTGATTCTGCTGTTCAGGATACAGCCTTTTTCTGCTTTTTTATCCAGCTTCAGATCATAATCCAGGTAGCCGTAATAACCACCGAATTCGTCATCTCTCATGCCTTTCCAGAAGGGAATGATCCCTTCTGTCAGGTGGTTTTTAATTTCTTCCCGCATTTTCATTGTTTCTGTGTTCATCATGTTCCGCACTCTCCTTTGTATTAACCCTTGACAGCACCAGAAGTGATTCCACTGTAGATCTGTTTCTGACAGAGCAGGAATACGATCAGGGCAGGCAGCAGAGACATCAGTACACCTGCACAGATCAGATTGTATTTGCTTCCAAGAGGTCCGGTGAAAGTATACAGGGAGGTTGCAACCACACCGAGAGTCCTCTTGTCCTGCAGATACAGACTGGCGCAATAATACTCGTTATATACGCCTACTCCCTTAAGCACCATCGAAGTCACGATAGCGGGTTTCAGAAGCGGAAGAATGATCTTCCAGTAAATGGTAAAGTAGGAGGCTCCGTCGATAAATGCGGATTCATCCAACGATACCGAAATATTTTCCATGAACTGGATAAAGATGTAGATGGAGATAACATCCGTACCCATACTCATAATGATGTAACCATACAGATGATTGATGAATCCAAGGTTACTCATGATCTGGTATACAGAGACCTGCATGGCAATTCCGGGAAGGAGGGTTGCGAACAGGAACAGACTGCGGACCAGTCCGTTGCCTGGGAACTTGAACCGGTTCAGTACATAAGCAAGCTGTGTTCCCACCAGGATGGATCCTAACAGTACAAATACCAGGATGATCGCTGAGTTCAGATATGCTCTGCCCATGTTGGCACGGTTAAAAGCGTCAATAAAGTTCTGGAAGTTCAGCCAGCTTTCCGGCAGGGTCATTACATTGGTGCTCTGGTACTCTGCATCGGTCTTGAACGCCGTGATGACGCAGGATACGATGGGTAAAAGTGCCACGAAAGAGAAGAATACCAGGCTGAAATACTTAATAACGATCCAGATGACAGCGCCTGCGCTGTAATGTTTGTGGTTAGTTTTCATCTTTGCCATTTTACACTGCCTCCTTCTTCCATCTTCTCTCTCTTCTGAGCCGTTTTCTTCTGGTATATTCTTCATTGTCCGCATCGGAGCTTCTAAATACCAGTTTGAAGAAAAGCTTTTGTAAAATTGTTGCTGCAAAAATGATCAGTAACAGTACCACCGCCATAGCAGACGCCAGACCTACCTGCTGGTTGGTATGTGCGATCTTGTCCATCAATACGAAGTAGGTTGCGGTTCCGCCGCCACCCTTGGTGATAACGTAGGGAGGATCGAAAGCACTCAGGGAACCTGTGATAGACAGGATCACGTTCAGCGTAACGATGGTCTTAATGCTGGGTAAGATAATATGTATAAACTGTTGGAATTTATTGGCACCGTCCAGCTCTGCTGCCTCGTACATTTCGGAGTCCACGGACATGATGGCACCGATGAAGAGTACCATGTTGTTGCCGTAATAACGCCATACCGAGGAAGCCACCAAAGAGATATTGTTAACACTCTTGTCCTTCAGCCAGAACGGAAGACTTTCTAAGTTAAATCCACACCACTGTAACACCGTATCGAATACAAATCCTCTGGTGTAGAAGAATTTGAAAATAAATCCAATGGCAATACCACTGATCAGATAAGGGAAGAACATGAATCCCTTGAACATATTGCCAAACTTGGTCTTAAAGCTAAGGATCGTTGCCAGGTACAGCGCAAGTGCCAGCTGCACCATTGCGCCTGCCATGTAATAAAGGCTTAGTTTCAATGCGCTGAAACATTCATCTTTCTTAAATACATCAATGTAGTTCCGAAATCCCACAAACTGTCTTTTGTCTACCGGGGTAGCATATTTCATTTTATAAAAACTGAATTTTACCATCTCACCAAAGGGAAGATAGGTGAACACGAACAGCAAAAGCAGGGGAATGATCATGAAGGACAATATGACGATGGTCTGTTGTCCGTTCCTGCTCTTTACCCATTTTTTCATGCTGAAGGGTTTTTTTGTTTTCTTCATTGTCTCTGCACTCATCGAAATACCTCCATACCCTTCTCTCTTAGATAAGAGGGAACCGGATAAAAGGTTCCCTCTTACTTCAGAAGATTAAGTTAGTCGCTTAATGTTTACTGCTTGATGGAATTACTGAATCTCTACACCACAGCTCTCCTGTGCGGAAGTCCACTCTTCGTTCCACTCGTCGATGATCTCATCATAGGTCTTGGAACCATCTGCTGCACACTCTACCAGCTCCTGCATCTTGGTCTCACCGTTGTTGTTGATGTTAAGACCACTTTCAGCGTTCAGCTCGTTTAACAGATCCTCTTCGCCTTCGATCGCAGGCTCATCCACTACGAAGTCGATACCCTTGAATGTTGCATAGAAATCCGGTAATCTGGTATCCTTGATAGCAACGGGAAGTCCGCCGCAGTCATAGGAGAATCCGGATTCTTCTGCCATGAACTTAACGAAGCACAGAGCTGCTGCCTGATTATCTTCGGTGGTATTAGCATTGATACCAAAGCTGTAGTCAGGGCCTACAGATGCTGCCTGCTTACCACTGGTCAGGGTAATGGGGAACGGCATATAAGCGATATCATCGCCATGATCGCCGGCTTCCTTCATCTGAGGAACTGCCCAGGAGCCAAGAACCATGCAAGCGATCTGACCATTGTTGATCATACCCTTACAGCCTTCCCAGTCGGTGGTGGAGTAGTCTTCCTCGGTAAGGCCTTCAGCAACTGCATCGTACATTACCTTGTATACATTGTAAGCGCCTGTTCCGTCGCCGGGATCAGCAAAAGGATTGGCTGTGTGCAGTAACTTCTGGTTCATATAAGTGCTGTCTCCGGTAGCACTGCCGCTGATAGCGGGATCCCACTGGCCGCCCATTGCCCAGCCAGCTGCGTAGTTGGTGTACAGAGGAATGATGGAGCTGTCATACTCTTTGATCTGCTTTAATGCTGCGATGAAATCTTCGGGAGTCTTAGGCATCTCAGTGATTCCTGCTGCTTCGAATACTGCCTTGTTATATACGATACCACCGCTAACACCTGCGGTGTAAGGAACACCGTATACAGTGCCTTCGTACATCTGGTTGTAGTAGTTCAGCTGTCCGTCCATCTCGGTAGTAGTTCCAAGAGGAAGGAAGTATGTGCTTAAGTCAGCCTTGTCAACTGCAGGGATCATCATAACATCGCCCCAGTCGCCGCCCTGCAGACGAAGCAATGTGTCACTTGCGTAATCGGTGATACCTTCTACATCCACGGTGATGTTGGGATACAGCTCGTTGAACGCATCAATGTAAGTCTGGAAAGGAACTGCTGCGCCGTCCTCCAACAAGTCGGTACGGTTGGTCAGAACCTTAATGGTTGTAGTAATGTCTGTGTAATCCTCACCCAAAGTAATGTCTGCGTAATTCAGACCGGTTACCTCTGCCTCTGCGGTTCCTGCTTCAGTAGAAGCTTCTGCGGTTGCAGGGGTGGTACTTGCACTGCTTTCAGCAGCACCGTTGTCTGTGCTTCCACATGCTACCATAGACAATGCCATGACAGATGCTGTGGAAAGAGCTAAGAACTTTTTCATCTTCATAAGAAATCCTCCTTGTTTTCCGAAGGAAAATCCGAGTCCTCTGACGAGGAGAGGATTTATCCTCCTTGTTTTTTGTTACATTTGATAGCGTTTACTGTTTTGTAACTTAATTTAATTATACATAATTATGCTAATTAATCATCAATCTTTCTTGTTTTTAATCTCGCTTTCTTGCTATTTTCGTTATTATCTTCTATTTTTACAAGTTTTCAATTATGTTTTTGTACATATTGCACTATTCAGTTATTGTTTTTCACTTAAATTAGCTTATTTATTTAACTAATTTTGTTTTTTCTTCTTTCTTTGTCGTTGAAAGAGATTAAATAATGGTTTATAATGTGTTTAAGCTAAATTAATTTATGGTGACAAGCTTCAGGAGGGTCTTTATGAACATAGCCACAACTTTTCTCAATGCATTAAAGCGGACTTCCTCCGGCGTGGAGGGTCAACGTTCTCCCGAAATTCTCCTTGGTCAGCTCTATAATGTATCACTGGAAGATAAGGGGTTCTTACTTCCGCTGGCTGGCGGCGAATTCTGTCTCTCCGATCCCTTTTATTATGAATGGAACCCGTTCCCCTCTTATCTGCTGCTCTACACCTTAGAGGGCAGCGCAGCACTTTCCACCCAGGGCAGCGAAGTGGTGCTGGATCATGAGCATCTGCTGTTTCTGGATTGCAGTCAGGGCTTTTCCCTGCGCCTGCTGCAGGGAAGATGGCGCTTTCAGATGTTTTTCTTAAGTGGGTGGGAACTTTCTTCTTATTATAGCATATTTCAGGTTCATTTTTTCTGTTGTTATCCAATTCCCATCGGTTCCTGCGTCTCCCAGCGGATGCAGCAGCTGACGAAATTCCCCTTTACCCCGGCTCCCACAGAGCAGATGCAGCTTCACCGGGAGCTGACCGATATGTTCACGGAGTTGGTACTGTCTGCCCTGTCCGTCTCCCGGGATGCCAGACCCATCCCCGCCTATCTGCTGTCCATGAAAGCGGATTTCGAGGAAAACTATATGGAAAGCCACTCTCTGGAATACTTTGAGCAGACTCTTGGTGTCAGCCGCTACCGCCTGTGCCGGGAATTCTCCGCCACCTTCCATGTCTCCCCGCTTCAGTATCTTCAGGAGAAAAAAATAGAAGCAGCCAAATCGCTGCTCCTGTCTACAGAGGATCCGATCCACGAGGTGGGCTCCGCGGTAGGCATTGACAATGCCAATCACTTCATCCACCTGTTTAAAAAGCATACCGGTGTCACACCCTTCGTCTACCGGCAGAATGCACCGCAGTCTATACGTGAGACGCGCTGTCCTTCAGTACCAGGCGGCCTTCCACCACGGTAACTCCGGGCTTGTAGTTGTCACTGGTGATCTTCTTGATCATATTATGAATGGCTCTTCTGGCCATCTCTCCCATATCTACTTCATACGTAGTAATGCGGATGTCGCTGAGGCCGGGATACAGGTAGTTATCAAAACCTACCACGGAAATATCCTCCGGCACACGGTATCCGTTCTCTCTCAGCTTCTTGATGAGTAAGCTGGCGGTCAGATCGCAGTTGCATACGAAGGCCGTGGGCATATCCTTGGGAATCTGCAGCATGTTCACGGTATCGATCTTGCCGGTCTCAATATGACGGTCATCCAGCACCCATTCTCTCTTTTGTTCCAGCCCCAGTTCCAGCAATGCTTTCTGGTAACCGAAATAACGATCCGTGATACTCTCGGTGGCAAGCAGCGTTCCCACATAAGCAATCCTGCGGTGTCCCATCCGGTACAGATAATAGGTCAGTTCATAGGTGCCGTAATAACTGTTGGAAATAACAGAGTCACTGGCTTCCCTTCCGTTATAATAATCCAGATAGATCACAGGAATCCCTGCCTCTGTATTCAGATGCTGCAGATAATCGTCCAGCATCTTACCGATGACGATAATGCCGTCCACCTTGCGCTCCTGCACCAGCTTCGGCATTCTGCTGCTCTCTTCCTCCACCGATCCAATGACTTCCAGCATGGTAAAACATTCCTTGGCTGTCGCTCTGGTGGCTACCGACTGATACATCTGCCAGTAGAAGGATTCATACTTATCCAGGAATCTCTCAGAGATCAGGATCCCGATATTGTAGCTTTTCTGATTCTGGCTCTTTCTTGCTGCAGATGGCTGCTGGTAGCCCAGTTCCTCCGCAATACTGCGGATCTTCTCCCGGACTTCCTCGCTGACACCCTTTTGTCCGGACAATGCCTTGGACACAGTCACCGTGCTGACGCCGACTCTTTCTGCGATATCTGCCAATTTTACTGCTTTTGCCATAATTTCGTACTCCTTATCGCTGTTTTTTATACATTTCCCGATAAATGTTCAATTTTTCTTTCATATTAGATTTCTTAAAATCGTTTGTCAAGGCATGTCACTGCCTTAATTTTACACCTCGGTCAGGTGGATCAGCCTGCTGCGATAGTCCCCCCACAAAGGTGCCACCAATAATCCCGCCTGCATCAGCACATCACCGCCAAAGACTTCCCCTGTCTCCTCGATACGGTACTGCTTCTCCGGTGCCAGTCCTTTCAGACGTACTCTTCTGCTGTGGAAGTTGGGCCGGGAAAGTACCTGTACATAGGTTACCAGTGCCTCTGTCCGATCCTTGGAGGCTACCATGTAACAGTCGTAGTTTCCATTTTCCAGGAAAGAGGCGATCCGGTAATAGTCCCCTCTGCGGATCAGATCGTTGTATTTGTGGTACATGGCGGTCTGTGCGGGAATCTGCTGTCTGTCCTCCTCCGGGATCTTCGTGATATCCAGTTCGTAGCCAAAGGTGCCTGCCAGCGCCACATGCCCTCTGGTCTCGAAAGGTGTCACTCTGCCCACCGTATGATTCGGGCAGTCCGACACATGGGCGCCCATGGTGGACAGCGGATACAATAACATTGTTCCTTCCTGGATCTTCAACCGCTCGATGGCATCCATATCATCGGAGCACCAGATCTGCGGACTGTAATACAACATACCTGGGTCGAATCTCGCTCCGCCACCGGAACAGTTCTCCAGAAGCAGATGAGGGAATTCCGCAAGCAGTCTCTCCTGCAGTTCATAGACTCCCAGCACATATCTGTGATACAGTTCACCCTGACGGTCTGCGGGCAGTTCCACGCTTCCCAGATCCGACAGCTGACGGTTCATATCCCATTTCACATATTCGATATTGGCGCTGTGCAGAACCGCCGCCACGCTTTCAAAGGCATGGTCTCTGACTTCCTTCCGGGACAGATCCAGAACATACTGGTTCCGGCATAAACTGCCTGCCCGTCCCGGAATGGCGATGGCCCAATCGGGATGCTCTCTGTACAAATCCGAATCCGGGGAGATCATCTCCGGTTCGAACCAGATACCGAACTTCAGGCCCAGTGCATTGACCTGATCTACCAGAGGCTTCAGGCCTCCTGGAAGCTTCTGTTCGTTGACCTTCCAGTCACCCAGACTGGTACTGTCATCGTTGCGGTGTCCGAACCAGCCGTCATCCATGACCAGCATCTCGATGCCAAGCTCTGATGCCTGCTCTGCGATCTTCAATAATTTTTCGGTGTTAAAATCAAAATAAGTAGCTTCCCAGTTGTTGATCAGGATCGGGCGTTTCTTATCCCTGTATTCTCCGCGGATCAGGTGATTGCGGTACATATCGTGGTAATGGTGGGTCATACCGTCCAGACCTTCTGCAGAATAAGTCATAACGACTTCCGGAGCCGCAAAGCTCTCTCCCTGCTCCAGCTTCCAGACAAAATTCTCCGGATGGATTCCCATGACCATGCGGATGGAATCGAACTGGGAAAGCTCCGCCTGTGCCAGAAAGTTGCCGGAATAGACAAAATGCATACCGTAAACATCCCCGGCATCCTGTGTTGCGCCCGCGGAAAGCAGTGCGATAAACGGATGCTCCTGATGGGAGGATTCTCCCCGCACGGAACCGACGCTTTGTTTGCCATGCATCAGGCTTCTTCTCTCCATCTGGCGCTCTCTCCCCCAGGAGCCGTGTAAGGTAAGGACATCCTGTTTTTCATCCGTGCCGTCCAGATCCAGACAGGCGGACATGACCTTGGTCAGATAAACCGGCTGTGCTGCCGTATTTTTCAGAATCACGCTGCGGGTGATCACATCTTCTTTTTCAAAAGTCGTATACAGCAGATCTGCGACAAGACCGATGACCGGATCCGCCAGATGCAGGATCAGGGTGTCGCAGTCCTCATCCCCCGGGAAGGTGGAGGGCAGTCCGGGCAGCGTGGGCTTCTTTTTTACGATCTCGTGGGAGACATACTGTAGCTGCACTCCCACATGTCCCTGTGCCGTGCGTACGGAAATAGCGCTTTCTCTGTAATCTCCCAGTCCGTTTCCCGGATATTCCATGGGGAAAGTATCCAGGAAGGAGACCCTCTCTCTGTTATTCTGAGAGGGAACAAAAGGTGCTTCCCCGGTGCGCATCAGATATACCGGTGCCGGTGTGCCTTCGGTATACTGCAATTTTCCACCATAATATACATGTCCCACAAAATTCTCCCGATCCACGACCGCCAGCAGATAACTGCTGTGTTCCGTGTCCAGCCAGAAGGTTCTGTCCTGTTCTATATATCTGATTGCCATAATTTACCTCTTTTCTTAAAAAAATTTTCCTGTGCTTTCTCCCAGCGTCCGTCACAACTGCAAAAAGACAAAGGGATCTTCTGCCCCGGTCTTTAAAAACTGCATCAGCATCAGCCCGCAGCGCATGGACACCCGTTCTTCTCTGAGAATCCGGAGCGCTTCCTGTCGGTCCGCCAAAATCACCTGAATATCCTCGGTGTTCTCCATCTGCTGTCCCACATTTTCCGTAACCGTTCCGAAAATCAGGCTGCCGCTTTCATCCGTCAGTCCCTGTGCCAGAAAAAAGCCTCTGCGAAATGCCGGTTCCCCACCTTCGTAAACCTTCATTTTCCAGCCGGTCTCCTCGATCATTTCCCGACAGGCGGCTTCCGAAGCAGTCTCCCCCGGTTCAATCAGTCCCGCCGGAAGTTCATACAGACAGTCATTCACAGGATACCGGTATTGCCGTACCAGCACCAGCCGTTCCCCGTCCGCGGTCACCGCATAGACCGCCATGCCTTCGGGACGCATGCTGTGGGTCTTGTGCTTGATGTTATTTTCATCGTTTCGAGAAGCAAAATAATAGTGAAACGGTGTACCGTCCCGTCCCAACGCATCAATGTGATACAGGTTTAAAAACGGATTGTCCGTCTGTTTTTCGATTCCCCGATAATGCTTTCTGTCATTTTCCACCATTTAATACCTCTTCCAGTAATGCTGCCGCCAGTTCCGGATTCTTCATGCCGTCCGCCAGCCCCACGGCTGCGGTTTCCTGATACCAGCCGGTCTTTTTCACCCATTCGTTGTTCTCAAGCCGTATTCCCGCCACGATTGTCTCTCCCGTCATGGTATCTCTCACCGTGATCTGCTGCTCCTCGTATTCTGCCAGCAGATCCTCCGGCAGATAATCCCGCAGATCCACCAGATAATCCGTTCCACCCATAAGCTTCAGAAATTCTTCATCTGAAAAAAACACATCCACCGACCGGGTCATGAACAATACCTGGATCGTGCTGAGATTGGTGGAATCCACATCGGAGTCCGAATTCGGATCGATCCAGATCGTATAGTTTAAATTTACCACATCCCGTTTGGAGGTCACTCCATGCTCCCGCAGGAAATCCATGAAATAATCGGAACTGGTGGCCTCAATGTGCTCCCCGTCCGTATTCACCGCCATCACTCCCATGACGAAACTTGTCTTGGTGGCAAAATGCACGATCAGGAAGATCAGAATGACGATTCCCGTTGTCACGCCTATGGTAACCCACAGATAATAGTCTATAAAATACTGCCATTTTTCAGAAGGAGACAGTTGTTTCCATTGTTCTTTCTGCCGGATACGGTCTTCCTTTTCCAAATTGCTGTCTCCCTTCTGTTTCTCAAATCTTCCATCTGATAACATCCTGCTTTTAGTACTATATCAATCTTTAGTATATCAAACTAATTTAATCTTGTATAGCAGACTATTTAATATATTTTAGGTTTAATTTTGTTAAAAATAAACAGAAAAGCCCTGCCATGCACTTAAATTAACATGACAGAGCTTTGTCTTTTCTATTTGTTCGATCAGATAAAAAGGGTAAATGCTTTAGCGGTCCATCTCCGCAATACGTCCGGTAGACTTATGTTCCTTGATGATGCCCTGAATCTCCTTCAGGTCAGTACACAACAGATCGCCGGGGATGGTATTCTTCAGGGCACTGATGGCATTACCGTATTCCAGTGCTCTCTGGTACTCGCCGGGATGTGCCAGTAGTCCGTACAGGACACCTGAGATATAAGCGTCACCGCTTCCGATACGGTCTACGACTTCGATATCGGTGTAAGGTGCTTCCTCGTAATAAGTATCATCCTTCGCACTGTAAATGATAGATCCGAAGGTATGACGCTTCGGGCTATGTACAATACGCTGTGTGGAAGCCACGATGGAGATCGGATATTCTTCCGTGAAACTCTTCATAATGCTCTTGGCATCGCCTTCCTTCAGGAAGGTCAGACGTGCGGTATCTTCGGAACAGAAGAAAATATCCACATACGGCAGGATGGATTCGATGCATTCCTTGGCCTCGGCACCGGTCCACAGGTTGCCGCGGAAGTTCACATCGAAGGAGATAATGGCTCCCTGTGCCTTGAAACGCTTGATCATCTCAATGGCGGTTGCTCTCAGTTCAGGGCTCAGTGCCAGTGTAATGCCGCTGGTGTGGAAGCAGCGGGTATCGCTGTAAATCTTGTCATCATAGTCATCAACGGTCAGCTTGTTGATAGAAGTATTCTTACGGTCATATACAATACGGGGTTTTCTGGGATATGCGCCGTTCTCATAGTAATACACACCCAGTCTGGCATCCTTGTCATCATCGTATACCAGATAGTCATCACTGACGCCGCAGAGACGTACACGGTTCTTAATATATACGCCAAGGTCATTGGCCGGCAGCTTGGAGATGATACCGCAGCGAAGTCCCAGCATTGCCGCACCGGTGATGGCATTCAGTTCTGCGCCTCCGGCCTGTTTACTGAAACTGTCGCCTCTGGTGATACGCTCGTTGTCGGGCGGTGATAATCTCAGCATGATCTCTCCGAGGGAGAGCAGGTCAAATTCCTTTTTCTCAGTCAGTTCCATAATATAAACTCCCATCTGTATCTATTGATAATAGTTTCAGCGTTACCGTACAATTCTGTCATGCTCCGCGAAATTCTACCGTTGTGTCGCCAGATATCGCTGCAACTCTAACAAGTACCGTTTTAACCGGTCGCTGTAATTTAACTATAACACACTTGTCATGCGTCGGTAAAGGCACTGGACATTAATTAAAAAATTAACGAAAAGCTTTGCTTCAATCAATTCCTCCCAGGTAATCGAAGTACTCATCCTCACTGGCAAATAAAATATATTTATCATCCACATATCCCATATATCCGCCGGCTGTTACATATCCTTTCATAAAAATACCTCCTTATCAGAATCAGTTTGTTCCTTGTTCTGATAAGAAGGTATCATTTTTATAGTCCCATAAAAATCTCTTGATTTTTCTGTCACGGATGTGGTTGTCATTCCGACACGGATCGGTATCTCTTACTCATGACCATATTTTATGCTTCCGCATCCAGTACCAGTTCCTTCATTTCTTCCAGCAATTCTTCTGTTTTTCCCATCAGAAGTTCCGCATCTGTTTCCACGAGCCCGGTCTTTTTATACCTATAAGTAAAGAACGGATTCCCATAGGCGGTAAAGCTTAAGTTATCTCCCTGCTTTTTCAAAAATGCCGGGATTTTCCGGGGATCAATCTTCGCATCCGGGCGGAAATTAAACGTGATCCGACCGTTCTTCCCCTTGATCTCCGTCATATCCAGGGCATGTGCCGCCATGCGGATCAGCGCGATCCTAAGCAGATTGTCCACTGCTTTGGGAATATTGCCAAAACGATCCAGCAGCTCATCCTTCATCTCATCGCGTTCTTTCTCAGTCTCGATTCCGGCGATACGTTTGTAAATATCCAGCTTCTGTGTCTCGTTTACGATATAATCCGCCGGAATATACGCATCCACATCCAGGTCAATTACCGTAGTGAAATCAACCGCAATAGGAATTCCTTTCAGATTCTGCACAGCTTCGTTCAGCATCTTGCAATACAGGTCATATCCTACCGCTTCCATGTGGCCGTGCTGGCTCATTCCAAGCAGATTGCCGGCGCCGCGGATCTCCAGATCACGCATGGCGATCTTAAATCCGCTGCCCAGATCTGTGAATTCCTTAATCGCTGCCAGTCGCTTCTCTGCCACCTCTTTCAACATCTTGTCTCTCTTATACATCAGGAACGCATAGGCATTCCGGTTGGAACGTCCGACACGCCCCCTGAGCTGATACAGCTGGGACAGCCCCAGATTGTCCGAATCGTGGATGATCATGGTATTTACATTGGAAATATCCAGACCGGTCTCTATGATCGTAGTGGAGACCAGTACATCGATTTCTCCGTTGATAAAATCGAACATGATCCGTTCCAGTTCATGCTCTTTCATCTGGCCGTGTGCATACGCCACATTCGCTTCCGGTACCAGCTTCGCGATCTGTGCTGCCACGTCGGCAATGTTGTTTACCCGGTTATAGACATAATAGACCTGCCCGCCTCTCGCCATCTCTCTGACGATAGCTTCCCGTACCAGTTCCTCATTGTATTCGCAGACAAATGTCTGAATCGGCAGTCTGTCATTGGGTGCCTCTTCCAGTACACTCATATCCCGGATGCCGATGAGGCTCATGTGCAGGGTTCGCGGAATCGGAGTTGCCGTCAGTGTCAGCACATCTACATTTTCTTTTAATTTCTTGATTTTTTCCTTGTGTGCAACACCGAAACGCTGTTCTTCATCGATGATCAAAAGTCCCAGATCCTTGAATTTCACATCTGCAGACAACACTCTGTGTGTACCGATGACAATATCTACCATGCCTTTTTCCAGATCTGTCACTGTCTTTTTTATCTCGGACGGCGTCCGGAAACGGCTCATCAGGGCAATGTTGATCGGGAAATCCTTCATTCTCTGCACAAAAGTGTTGTAATGCTGCTGCGCCAGGATCGTCGTGGGAACCAGATAGACTACCTGTTTTCCCTCCTGTACCGCTTTGAAGGCGGCGCGGATGGCGATCTCCGTCTTGCCGTAGCCCACGTCACCGCAGATCAGCCGGTCCATGATCTTATGGCTCTCCATATCCGCCTTCGTATCCGCAATGGCAGTCAGCTGATCCTCCGTCTCCTCAAAGGGAAACATCTCTTCGAATTCCCTCTGCCATACCGTATCCTTGCCAAAGGCATAACCTTCACTCTGCTGTCTGACCGCATACAGTTCTACCAGATCCTTCGCCACAGCGCTGACCGCACTGCGCACCTTTGTCTTGGTACGCTGCCATTCCTTGCCGCCCAGCTTGCTCAGTTTCGGTTTCTTGGCTGCATCCGCGGAAGCATATTTCTGGATCACGTCGAGACCGGTGGCTAAGATATACAGATTTCCGCCGTCGCGATACTCGATCTTCAAGTAATCTTTTACGACGTTATTCATCTCTATTTTCTCAATTCCCCTGTAAATCCCCAGACCATGCGTCTCATGCACCACGTAATCCCCGATCTTCAAATCATTGAAATCGTTGATCTTCTGCCCCTGATACAGCTTCTTTTTCTTCTTTTTGCGCTTTTCCGCACCGAAAATATCACTTTCCGAAAGAACGACAAATTTTAACCAAGGATATTCAAAGCCCTTGTTCACATGACCATAATAAGTCACCACCTCGCCGGGTTTTACTTCACGCATCGGATCTTCTGTGTAGACCGCCGTAAGTCCCGGACCGTCCTCGACCGCATTTCTTAAGTCTTCCGCCAGACGTTTTGCTCTGGTTCTGGAGCCGGACAAAAGCAGCACACGATAGCCGCTTTTTTTATATTTCTTCAGATCTTTCACCAGTGATTCAAAGCTATTGTTGTACGGTGCGACATTCCGCGCTGCAATATCCACATGCGTTTCCGTCTTAAAATAGCCGTATTTTGTCTCCATGGTCGAAAGCGTCACGACAGCACTTTTTTCCAGTTTGGCCGCTACCTGCTCACCGCTGTATAAAATATTCATCTGTCCCGGCAGCACATAGCCTTTTCTCGCACGCTGTTCCATGCTTTCCCGAAATTCCAGTTCGATGGCTTCCGACTGTTCCTTCGCCCTCGCCGGTTCATCGATATAGAACACCAGGGAACGTCCCGCCATATCAGCCAAAAGCTCCGGCATGGTTACCGTATTTTCATAAAAGTAGCGGATATAGCCCTCAAGGTTAATCTTGCTCTGGAATTCCAAAAGCTGTTCTTTCAGTTCCCTCACCTGGGATGCAATTCTGTGTGCTTCCTCCGGCTGATGTGCATCTCTGAATATCTTTTCCTGCTTGGCGGCTTCCTTTTCGAGTTTAGCGATTCCCTTGTGAATCTGTTCTTCAGATAGTACAAACTCCGTCGCCGGATAGATTGCGATGCTTTCCAGTTTTTCAATGGAACGCTGGCTCAAAATATCGAAACTGCGGATAGACTCCACTTCATCTCCCCACAGTTCGATACGATAAGGATTCTCTTCCGTCAGATCGAAAATATCTACAATACCGCCGCGGACAGAAAACTGTCCGGGGCTTTCCACCTGATAAGCCTTCTCATATCCCATGGCAACCAGACGGGATGCCAGCCTGCTTTCATCCAGGCTGCCTCCCCGTTCGGTGCGAATGATATCCTGTTCCTCCCACAATACCTGCGGTGTCATCAGAGCGGCATATGTGGTAACAATGGTAACAGGCTTCCCTTCCATGACTCTGCGCAGTGTCTTGATCCGCTCCTGTACCAGCTGATTACCGTGAATATCCGCCTGGAAAAAGATCAGGTCCTTCGCCGGATACAGCATGACATTTCTGTCGTAAAATTTGTATTCTTCATAGATTTCTTTGGCTTTTAAATCATTATAAGTAACGATGACCTTATATTTCAGGCCATCGCTGAGTCCGTAGATCATATGAAGTTTCTGAGAATCCACACAACCGGACAGGGCAATGGTTCCTTTTCCCTGTTTCACGACCTTGCGGATCTCATCATAGTCTGCCAGTTCTTTCAATGGCGCAAGTAGTGCCTGCATTTCTTCTTCCTCTTATATTTTTATGCCATACTTACCCCGGGTATCACATTCATACAGAGTTTTTCCTGCGCTTCATCTGTCACCCGATAAACTTTTTACCAATTATTCCGGTACAAGTCGTCATTTTTCAAACTACGTTTGTTCCAGATTGTTTTATATCACAAGTATAAAACTCGTATCACCGTTGCAACATTTTCTACAATGCTTTCTTCGTATTAAAATGATTCATGGCCGCATCCGCATTTTCCGTAAGGATCATACGGATTGCCTCAGCCGCGGTCTTCGCCGCCTCGTCCATGACCGTCCGTTCCTTCGCTGGAAAATGTCCCAGCACATAGTCTGCCAGATCAAAATTCTTCGGTTTTTCTCCCACGCCCATGCGGACACGGATAAACGTATCATGTCCCAACATCTTGATAATATTCTTTAACCCGTTGTGACCGCCGGCACTGCCTTTTTTACGAATCCGGATCTGACCCACATCCAGGCTGATGTCATCGGAGATCACGATCAGTTCTGTGGTATCGTCCACCTTGTAATAATCTACTACCTCCCGGATGCTCTCGCCGCTTAAATTCATAAATGTCTGCGGCTTGACCAGGATTACCTTCTGTCCTGCCACATAACCCTTGCCGATCAGCGCCTTATGTTTGCTCTCCATGACGGCGATATTTTCTTCCTCTGCTAATCTGTCTATGACATCAAAACCGATATTATGTCTCGTATTTTCATATTCTTTGCCGGGATTTCCCAGTCCTGCGATAATATACATTTCTTTCTCCTTACTTCTGCATGATAAAACGCTTTGTCTTATATTTTCGCATTTTTACCGGAAAAATGCAACCGCCAACCTGTGCCGGAGTCCCAGCTTGTCATTCGCCTGTTGCATTTCGTGAATCCGTTCTTGACTTTTCCGGAATTATTGTTATACTGAAACAGTTGTACAGCCCACAAAAACAAGGTCTTACAGGGCTCGCCGATTTCCGGCGTAAAATGAATCGAGTGTTCGTGACCTTCCACTCGTAAAACAAAACTAAAGGAGAAAACAAATGAACAAGAAAGTACTGTACCTCGTACACGGAGCAGTGATCGCTGCTCTCTATGTTGTGCTGACTATGTTGGCCAACTCTCTGGGACTGGCAAATTATGCCATTCAGGTCCGCTTTTCGGAAGCGCTGACCATTCTTCCCGTATTTACCCCTGCTGCCATACCGGGACTTTTCCTCGGATGTATCATCAGCAATACCATGACCGGCTGTATGCTGCTTGACATTATCTTCGGCAGTATTGCGACACTGATTGGTGCCTTCGGAACCTACCTGCTTCGTAATAAAAACAAGTGGCTGGCTCCTCTGCCTCCTATTATCGCAAATATTATTATCGTACCTTTTGTGTTGGCTTATGTTTATCACTTAGAGGGCGGAATTCCTTACTTTATGTTGACTGTCGGCATCGGTGAGATTATTTCCTGCGGAGTACTGGGCATGCTGTTACGCACCGTATTGCAGAAATACCGTAAGTATATTTTTGATGTGCAGAAATAAATAAGAGGGGACAACTGCTGTAAATGGCAAGTTAGTGAAGTAATTGGTCTAAAGTCGCCGTAGCCGTGGCAGTATATAAGAAACGCTGACATCGCTTTCGCTCGGGCGCAGACGTAGCGGTACATAAGCGAGGAAAGTACCCTCGCAATGCGTCCGCAGGACGCTATGGTACCGAC
>CAKRRS010000028.1 GCA_934394665.1 uncultured Acetatifactor sp.
AATAGTTTTCGCATATACTGCTTTCCCCTCAATATTTTATTTCACTACTCCAACTATTGTGTATTCACCATTTTTATTGCCTGAGGAATTTTTTCCTACCTTATCCCACGTATATATTTTCGGTTATTGTATTGAGTTTCATTATCAAAATAACACAATATTACATCATAGTTGCATCATTTTCCGAATAAAAAGAATCAGCTGACATTTTATTGTCCGCCGATTCTTTCTATATTTTGCTCTACAATTCTTTCTTTGATAGCAGCTTTTCTCTGCTTTGTCACTGCCAAAGGACACCTCTGGTAATGCAGCATTCGGAACACCGAAATAATATTCTCTTGATATCTAATTTTTAAGCAATTAGTATAATTTTTATCTATTTCTGTTCATTGTACCAGTTTTCCATCTCTCTCTTTTCCCTATTGTTCATATCTTCATGTTGCCACAACCAGAAAAAGTTAGATAAAAAATTGAATAATTGATGATTTTTCCCGGCATAGATAACGCAAGCTTCCCGATCCGAATCATTTTCTCTTTTGCCACCATACCTTTTAATCATTTCCGTTTCCAACACTGTCACATATCCTACTAATCTCTCCTCTATTTCCTCTAAAGGATCCTTGCGTACATTCTCCACCCATGCAGCAACTTTTTCCCATAGCTCTAGAATATCACATTCTTCCGGGCATAATTCTTTCCTGTATTTTTGCTCCAGTTCATCGTAATGCTCCAACATTAGCAAATAATGTTTTCTGTTCGGAAGCCTGTTCTTATAATCCGTCACTATTTTTTCAAAGATCCTGTCTCCGTTCAATTCTAAAATATCTCTATAATCATACAGTATGTCCCGAAACAGTTTCTCTTTTTCTTCTTCCGTTTTTCCTATCCAGCCATAATCCCAGTCCATCATGCTTGTCCTCGCAGATGGCAGTGTATCAATAAACTGCTCTGCCTGTACATCGTATGCACGCCCATAGACTCCTATGTGCATATGAAGTCTTCCATTTGCATCAGCAATATTTATCTCCAATAAAGCCTCATCGATTTTCTTTCGATAAGACCAATCTCCCCGCTCATACTTTTCTAATGTGAAACCATTTTTGTCCATATATGGATTTATAATCTCTTTTACTATTTTCCTTTTATTCATTGCATTATATCCCCTATATCCTCTCCATAATAGTTTCTAAAATTTTTTCAGTCTTTAATGATATATGCCCTATACTATGGAATTTGGAATGCCCTCATAGTCCTTTGGATATACAAGCATATTATCTAATATATCCTCTGGCATCACCCAAAATGGAAGTACACTTTGCGTAACTCTATCAATGAGCGTTTCTCCAACCCATTCTAACATCATCGCATCTGTAAGTACATTTAGCACCTTGGTTAATGTATCTCCTGGCTCGCACCACCACACTTCTTTCTTTTCATCTGCCTGCTTAATTACAGCCGTTACATATTTAGGCCTTTTCGTCTGACTCAGGCTATAGTATATCATTCCTGGCATACTTGGATCTGTATAATAGGTTGCATAGTTATATTGCGTATCTACTATTGGCAATACTATTTTATTCGGATTAAATGTATGTCCTTGATCATCTACAGGTAAATAAGCATCCTTCATTGCTTTAATATATCCCTGCCTCTGTTCAATTCCACCTCCCAACTTTTTCTCTGAATAGGGTTTTATCTCATATACTTCGTATACACCATCTGGCCTTCTTAATACAATATCTGCATACCCTATTCCCGTTTTACTATTTGCATAACCAGTCACCCTATATTCTGTATATGGATGATATCCAATCTGGTAGTCATACTCGGACTTAAAATATTCTTGTAATACTTTATGTGCAATAATTCCTTGCCAAGTAGTATAGTGATCATTTCCGCTGGGATCCGTATAATTCAGATAGCTGCTCACGCAGTAATTATACCGGTTGAGCGTCAGCGGTTCTGTCAGGCTGCCGAGGTAGCTGTCTTCGGTGAGGAAGGTCGCTGTTACCACACAGTAGTACCTTGCTCTCAAATACTGGCTCTGGATATTTGGATTGTAGGATTCTCCGTTATAGGTGTATTCGTTCTCATACTGCGGAGCACCGAAGGTGATCTCTCCGGTGACGCTGTAACGGTAGGACTGGTAGACCTGTCCCCCTTCATTGGTGGTGCCGGAGACACTTCCTCTGGCATCGTAGAGGTAGTAGCCGATGCTGCCATCGAACCGGTCAAGGGAGATCCGGTCGAATCCGCCGTTTATCTCCGCTCCGTAGATATACGAGGTATCCGTCTTGCCATTGATGTTCTGCTCGACCAGTACCTCTGCATGCTCACGGTTGACGTCGTTTAAGTACTCGATCAGCTCATAGTTCTTTTCCTTACCGGTGGTCTTGATCCGGGCGATCAGATCTGCCTCTGTAGCGCTGACTTCCTCCTGTAGCGGGAAGAGAATGCCGCACTGGTTCTGGCTGTTGTTCTCCTCCGCATTGGTTGCATTGCCGTAGCCTGCATCATCCGTGCCCCCGGACTTGCTGTTCTTCTTATTGTTGCCCTTCCCCTTACCGTTGCCGTTTCCATTGCCGTTATTGCCGGAATTTCCTTTTCCATTATTTCCACTGCCGGAGTTGTCCTTGTTGTTCCCGTTGCCGTTGCCGGAATTACCCTTCCAGTCATCATCGGTATGGAGATTATAGTTCAATAAGAATACCCGGTTGCCGTCACCGTCATAAGCCGCAGCAAGGAGCAGTTCATCCCCGTCATGCACTGCCGCCAGACGATTCTCTACGGAGTATTCATAAGTCTTGTTCACCTTGTCCGTGCCGATCCGCCCGGTCTCACTGGTCCGGTTGCCGTCTGCATCATAGGTGTAGGCAAGGTTTGTGGTCTTCTTGCCATTATAAAGCTTCTCAGAGATCAGCTGGTTACTCTCATTATACTCATATCTGTGCCATTCCACAACCGTTCCGTTCAGAGTTTTCTCCATGTAGGTACGGTTGCCCATAAGGTCATACTCGAACGTATAGACGTAGGTACCGTAATTGTCCTCGGTCTCCGTGGCAGTCAGAATCTTTCCGGCTGCATCGTAGGTAAACGTCCGGTCGGTCTCCACGATCTGGTATGCGAAGGTGGCATCCTTGTCATGCTTGCCGTTGTGGCGGCTGCCATGAGGATAGAGGTCATCATGTCTTCCGTCCTCATGCCGTCCGTTATGCTTGTCATCGTAGGCATAACCTGCCAGAGATTCGATGGCGGTCTCCCCTGCGATGAATCCCCTGTCGTCATAGGTATAGAGATAGTCGCTTACCACCCACTCACAGGTATCGCAGACATTCTTAAGCTCCACGATCTGGTTTCTTGCATTGTAAGTGTTATAGGTGCTGATGCCGTTCGGGCGGTGGATCTGAGTCACACGGTTGATGGCATCATAAGTATAGGTGGTAACTTTTCCCTCCCTGTCGGTCACTTGGATGAGGTTGTCATTCTTGTCATACGCATAGCTTACTTTTGTGCCATCGGGATAGGTAATGGCAGCGAGATGATCCGCTTCGTCATAGGTATAGCCTATGGTGTCACCCTTTGCCTCCTCATGGGAGAAGCCGTCCTCTCCCGGTGCACGGTAAGTGGTCACGGAAGTGATCCGGCGGAGTCCGTCATAGGTGTACTCCGTGTCCCCTGTGGTATCCTGCATGGCCACCCGCTCTCCCAGAGCATTGTAGGCATAGGTAACCCCTTCTGCCCTCTGCTCTCCGGTGCTGTCGCTGTAGCTTTTTTCTACCAGATCATCCAGCTTGTCATAATCATAGCTGATCCGGTTTCCTCCGTTGGAGGTATAGGATGTGATCCGTCCTGCGATATCGTAGGTACACACTTCCTTTCGTCCTGCGGCATCGGTCACGCTGGTCACATTTCCTTCGCGGTCGTAAGTAAATTCCGTTCCTCTTCCCAGATAATCAGTCACGCCCGTCACGCGGTCCATCACATCGTAGGTATAATATGCCACACTTCCCATAGGGTCGGTGACAGAGGTCAGCCGGTTTCTGATATCATAGGTATATTCGGTGACCCGGCCGTCTGTTGCGGTCTTTTCCAGCACATTGCCATGGGCATCATACAGATAGCTTTCCGTTAATCCCATCTTGTCCCGGTATGCAGTGATGCGGTTCACAGCATCATAGGTATAGCCGGTGGTCTGCTCCAGAGGATCGGTCGTTAACGTCAGACGGTCATCCTTATCATAGCCGTAGTTATAGACATATCCCTTCGGATCTGTCACAGCAGTCGTATTGTAGTTGCCGTCATACGCATAGGCTGTGGTACGTTCTCCGGGTCTTTTGATGCTTACAACATTGCCCACCTGATCGTAGAGGATACCGGTCACTTTTTCTTCCGGATCTGTCACAGTGGTCATCCGGTCTACTTTGTCATAGGCATAGTTCCAGGAATACCCCAGTGCATCCGTGACTTCAGACTGGTTGCCACGCTCATCATAGCCGTAGGTGGTCACTCCGCCTTCTGGATCTGTCACGGAAGTGAGACGGTGCATGATGTCATAGGTATATTCGGTAGTACGGTCCAGATTATCCTGTTTTACGAGAATATCATTGCCGTTACTGTAGGTAAAGGCAGTCTCATAGCCCAGAGGTGTCGTAATACCCGTAAGCCGTTGTACAGCATCATAGGTATAGAGATAGCTTTCGCCGTCCGGCTGTCTCTTTTTTGTCACCTGACCGTTGGCATCTACAGTATAGAGCGTAACGTTCCCCAGCGCATCGGTGACACTGGTAACTACATCATGTTTGTCATAAGTATATTTCTCCACAGCTCCCATGGGAGAGGTCGTTGTGATCATACGGTACAGCTTGTCATAACCGTAGGTCGTGGTCTGCCCCAGGGCATCGGTAACGCCGGTCAGGTTGCCTGCCGCATCATACGCATAGCTTTCCGTCAGCCCTTCCGGTGTGGTAATGGCAGTCAGACGACTCAGGGCATCATAGGTATAGGCAGTCGTGCCTCCGTTGCCGTCCCTGTATGCAGCCAGCCGGTTCAGAGCGTCATAGGTGTAATCTGTGGTCACACCGTTGCCGTCCTTTAAGGTAGTCAGATTACTGTTCCTGTCATAGAAAAATTCCGTGGCAGCTCCTTCCGGATCTACTTTCTGTGTCAGCCGGTTCAGAGCATCATAAGTATAGGCATATTCCGCCTTGCCCGGCTCTGTGGTATGGATCAGGTTCCCTTCCGCATCGTAAGCGTAGGATGTTACCTTTCCTTCCCCGTCCGTGACGGTAAGCAGTCTGTCGGAAGCATCGTAGGTATAACGGGTGGTCACGCCGTCGATACCGGTCACGGAGACTGCTCTGCCGAAAGCATCATACATCACAGAGGCTGTTCTGCCCAGCACATCGGTCTGGGTGGTCAGATTGCCTGCCGCATCATAGGTATAGGTCATCTCGTTGCCTGCCGTATCGGAAGCTTTCACGATTCTGCCACAGGCATCCAGGGTAAATGTGGTCACGACACCGTATCGGTCGGTAAAGCTTGCCACATTTCCGTTTCTGTCATAGGTATAGCGGTCTGTCTCGCCATCAGGATAGGTCTCCTTCAGGAGATTTCCTTCCGCATCCACGGTATAGGCATGGGCATTTCCCATGGTATCTTTCGTAAGTGTAAGATTGCTGTCCGCATCGTAGGTGTAGCCGGTCTCACCCTTCAGGGCATCCGTCACGGTCTGCAATCGGCGGATCCGGTCATAGCTGTAGGTCGTCACATTTCCCAGAGCATCGGTCTGTGCTGTCAGCTGGCCGATGGCATCATAGGTATTTTTCAGCGTATCTCCCTCCGGTGCCGTCACCGTGAGGACTCTGCCCTCTTTGTCATAGGTGTATGCCGTAGTACCGCCGCAGGCATCGGTCACAGTCGTCAGTCTCGCCAGTGCATCATAAGCATAAGCGGTGGTATTTCCCCTGCCATCCGTCACGCCGGTCAGGCTGCCGCAGGCGTCATAGGTATAATGGACAGTGTTCCCCAGCGGATCCGTACTCTCTGTCAGAAGATTTCTTGCATCATAGGCATAGGTGTACTCTCTCGCCAGTTCCTCACCACCGGTCTGACGGATCTTCGTGACATTGCCGTTGCCATCGTAGGTGTATGTGGTTACGGCTCCCAGCGCATCGGCCGTCTCCGTGAGTCTGGACAGATGATCATAACGATAAGTCTCCGTGGCACCATCCGCATAGGTGATTTTCGTGATCCTTCCGTTTACGTCACTTTCATAGGAGGTCACGTTACCCTCTCTGTCAGCAGCCGAAACCATGCTCTGCTTCACCGGGTCATAGGTATAAGTCTCTGCATTGCCCAGACGGTCCGTGGCGGTAAGGATCCGGTCTGCTCCGTCGTAAGTATTCTTCTGTACCGCACCCTTTGCATCCGCAGTTTCCGTTACCCGGTTCATGGCATCGTAGGTATACTGTATGGTCTGCTGCTCCGCATCGGTCTCTGTGAGCCGGTTGCCGTTACCGTCATAGGTATAAGTCAGGGTATTGCCCAGCGGATCCGTACCGGACAGCATCCGGTTCATGGCATCATAAGTAAAGGTGCTGGTCTGCCCCTCTTTATCGGTAATGGCTGTCACTGCGCCTGCCGGATCATAGGTATAGGAGGTCCGGGCACCGGCTGCATCGGTCTCCTTTATTACTCTGCCCAGAGCATCGTAGGTATTGGTCGTGGTCCCTCCGGCGGGATCCGTGACCGTCAACAGCCGGTTCATGGCATCATAGGTATAGTTCCATGTATTACCGGCACCGTCCGTCATGGATGTGACGCAGGCACCGTCATAGGTATAGGATGTGGTATTACCGTTCGCATCCTTTACCGCCACAAGCCGGTTTTTCTCATCGTAAGTGTAAGAGGTCTGTCCTCCCTCCGCATCGGTCACGGAAGTCAGACGGTTCTGTCCGTCATAGGTATAGCCGGTCTTTCCACCGTCGTAGTCTGTAGACCTCGTCATTTTACCCGCGGTATTGTACGCATAGGTTCTGGTGGCGCCATCCTGTCTTTTTTCCTGTGCTACCCTGCCTTTTCCGTCATAGGTATAAGTCGTCTCCACGCCGGTGCGGTCCAGACGGCCTGCCAGATACCCGGCGGTATTATAGCTTCTCTCCTCGAATGTGCCATCCGGATATTCGATCTTCGTGGTACGGTAATTGTCATCATAGGTATAGACCGTCACATTGCCTTCCGCATCCGTGGCAGTGGTCTGTCCTCCTCCGGCCATCTGTTCATAAGCCAGCGTGACCACGCCACCTTCCGCATCCGTCTGCTGTATCACACGGCCTTCCCCGTCGTACTCATTGGCTACGACTCTGTGTCCGTTTTCATCGTACCATGCGGTCATGCGGTGGCTGTCATCGTAAACATAATGAATGACACCGCCTGCGGGATTCGTCACCTGCGCCAGATTACCGGCTTCATCGTAGGTATAGGTCACACCGTGGCCGTCCGGCAGAGTAATGCTGCTTAAGCGGTTCTTTTCATCCAGCGCGATCTGGAATTCCTTTCCGGAAGGTGTGGTAATGCTTTTCAGGTACAGATCCACATCATAAGCCAGTTCTGTCCGGTTGCCGCAGCTGTCTTCCACCGCACGGAGCAGACCGAAGCTGTCGAATTCATGACGGCTTCCGTCATCCGGAATCTCTACCACATATCCGTTCTCTGTCTCTGAAAGTTCATAGTCGCATCCGGCCGGTGCGAGGTATCCCTCTCCCGCCGGGGTAAACGTGATGATGCCTCCGTTGTTTCTAAGCCACAGAACCGATCCGTCGGCCAGTTCTCCCATACGTTCATCATAAGCAAAGGTCCAGCCGAAGCCCAGACTTCCTTTATACGCCGCACCCTTTGCATTGTACTGTCTGGTCAGGGCAAAATCACCGCCGATGTCAGCGATCGTGGCATCGGCCTGTTCCATGTAGAAATTACCGGTATTCAGGTTTACCGGCTCATAGCCGAACTCACAGTTCTCCGCTCTGCCTAACAGCAGTCCGTCGATGATAGCCTTATAATATTCACTTAACACGCCGGAACTGTAAGCTGTGGTATTCTTCGGCTCCCTGATGAAAATACGGTTGCCCTGTCTGGTCAGGCAGTCCTGCATCCGCATGTCGGCAAGGATCGTATTCAGTTCCACACCGTAATGCTGTGCGATCCTGGGCATCAGGTCGAAAGCACCTTCCTCATAGATCAGGAAGCGGTCGGATTCTACGGTCTTGCCGCTTTTGCCCCCAAAGGAAGCAGTCGCCGTCACATAGTAGACCTGTCCGGGCTGTAATCCGGAAAACACCTCACTCTGCCAGTTGGAAAGTCTCCGCTTATAGGCGATCGCCTCCGGATATTCCCCTGCATAAGCATCGGAGTCCGGATAGAGAAGCTTTGTCTGCGCTTCCGTCTCTCCGGTAGTGCCGTTGACCAGTTCGTAGGTCACGGTACTGCCGGGCTTGGCCAGTCCATGGGCTGCCACTCCCAGTGTATCACAGGATTTATCCCCATTTCTTCTTACGACCGGGTAAACATCCACTGTAGTATCATCCAGCGTAAGCTTCGCCAGATCCGTCAGATCTCCTGTCCATGAGACGATCAGCTTCGGTGCATAGGATGCGGAGGAATTGTTGTAGAATACCTCACACTGCATGGAGGCACCGGCATCGCCCGCTGTCTCGTTGGGTGCTTCCACCAGTGCTTTCATGACCAGTCCGTGATTCTCTGCGGTTCCGTTGATCCATGCACTGACTTCTTCCGTTACATCGAAGGATAATGCCTCTCCGCGGGTAGTGGAGGCCGTTCTGCTATCCAGAAAATAATGGTTGTAATTTAACTGATTGTTCCAGGTAAGGCTTCCCACCTGCCAGGGCTCTTCCACTCCGAAAAGTCCGAATTCAGAACTGCCCTTGCTCCAGCGGGTCTTCTGGGTCACCTGAAATGCCGCACTGACGATCTCCGGCTCCTCCGCCAGCGCTGAGAAATCATAATCAATGGCAAAATAAGATCTGCAATTTAAATGTTTGCTGTGGAAGCCTGCCAGATTTCCGGAGGTGATACCGTCATCATATCCCACATAAGGATATGCATTATCTCCGATCACGGAATTCGGGCTGCCCTGCTCAGCGCAGGCCACATGGATCGCACTTTTGCCTACCTGAATAGCGGTAGGATCGATCCGTACCGGATAGACACGGTCATCTGCATCCAGCCAGTCACTGTCCGCGGAAACAGTAACCGCATAGGTGGATTCTTCACCGCTTTCCTCCAGCTGAAGTTCCACGCCGAAAGAGATCTCTCCAGCCGCGTCCTCCATCTCCGGAGCCTCCAGAACGAATACTGCGTCCTGTTCGGGATCTGTTCCCTCTTCATAGAGGTACAGCGTGTTGCCGCTCAGGGCGGCTTTCAGTCCATAGGTGTTCAACAGATAACGGAAGCTGTGGACTGTGCCTCTCTGCAACAGGATGATGTCCTCTTTCACACTGTTTCCGAATACCGTGTACTGATAATCCACATCCGGCAGTACATTGTTGTAACGAATAGCATTGTCCTTTACGATACCGTCAGTGAAATCTCCCCGGGCAGGAGTCAGTGTCAGAAGATGGTCGTCACTTGCGATGGTCAGTAGCTCTGTACCTTCCTCCGCTCCGACTGTAAGCATCGCCTGATAGCTTCCGGCACTGTTCACGTAGCTTTTTGTATCTCCATACAGGGAATAGGTGGAGACCTCACTCTCTACCAGAGTATTATCTGCCTGCTGCAGATTGCCGTCCTCATCAAGATAGCTGTTACCATCGTAGCCGATCACTGTCACATACCGGTCACCGTCTACATGGTAGGTTCGGCTGTACGCATCATAAGCTGCCAGCGTACCATAATTTTCCGGTTCCGGATCCTGATAATAGTTCTCCGGCTGTCTGGGCGGAATGTTCCCGGATACGCTAGCCGGTGTCGGCACAGGCTGCGGAGTCGGTGTCTGCTCCGGCGTCTGTTCCGGTTCCATGGTCTGTTCCGGCTCCGCCGACTGTTCCGGTCCTGCCGATTGTTCTGGTTCTGCCGATTGTTCCGGTTCTGCCGATTGTTCCGGTTCCGGTGTCTGCTCCGGATTGCCGCCGGATACGGAAACCTCTGTTTCCACCCGGTGCTCTGTTATTTGGGTCTCTGCTGTCCCGGTCTCTGCCGCCATGACGTGCTGCAATGAGCTGTCTCCAAAGAGCAGTACCAAAACAAGCAGAAAGCTCAGCCTTCTGTTCCACTTCTTTCCTTTTACACTATGCATTTGTCCTCCCTCATTTGTGCTTCTGCACCGCAATTAAAGTTTGTTCCTGTTGCTTCTTTAACACGTTGTTCCTCTGCCGTGATAAAGTGTTTTGAAATATTTTATGATATTGATTATCAGTTGCCAATAAAAAGTTTGTTTTTTCGATAAATCGAGATGTGTATTTCGGTTTATCATCACAATCACAGATGTACTTCCACCTCTATGTTGTTGCGTCAGCTATCGGAACTCCATTTTTAAGCGTTAAATGCAACAACGGATGAATAGACAAATCATAAGCTGACACTCATAATTTATTCAAAAACAAAGGAGCGTCTGCTTATGAACACCTTAGAAAATTATATTACTGAATATCTGGAATACTGTGAATACCGGAAGCATCTGAACGTCAAAAGTCTAAAAGCGTACAAAATAGACCTGAAACAATATGATACCTTTTCCTGTGATCTGCCGGAATATCTGTCTCGTAATACTTTAGATTCCTTTCTTACGAATTTGCATAAACAATACAAGCCTAAGACTGTCAAAAGAAAAATAGCCAGTCTGAAAGCCTTTTTTCATTATCTGGAATACAAAGATTTATTGGAAGAAAACCCTTTTAACAAGCTGGATGTGCATTTCCGGGAAGCAAAACTGCTCCCTAAAACAATTCCCTTCCATTCTATTCAAAAGTTTCTATCTGCGCTTTATGAACAAAAAAATACCGCAGCTTCTGCGTACCAGCTTCGTTGCTGTATCAGGGATATCGCTGTTATTGAACTTCTATTTGCTACCGCTATGCCAAACTGGCCGGTATCGAACAACCTATTACCCCACAGATGTTCCGCCACTCTTTCACTACCCTTTTGTTAGAACAGGATGTAGATATACGATATATCCAAAAAATGCCGGGGCATAGCTCCATTAGTACAACAGAGATTTATACACATGTGTCGAATAATTATCAGAAAGATATATTGGTGAACAAGCATCCACGGAATTTGATGATGGTTAATGCAAGGTGATATTCTTCCCTGTTTGCTTATGATTAACTGCTACATTAAAGGTATGGTTTGTTACGGTCAATTTATTAGTGAAGGATAATTCTCAGTTATCTGTTAAAAGTTATTATGAAATCTAAGGATAATAAGAATTTATCGTTGATGTAATGTCGAAAATACTAATTTGATGGAGGCTGATATGTATATCCCTAAAGACGCTATTTTAATGCTATCTGGAGTATCATGTGTCGGAAAGACAACGACAGCGTATAAGATAGTGAAAAGCTATCCTGAATTTAGAAGAATAAGTGAATACGATTTAATAAGAACAGTTGTACGAACTGCATATGAACAGTTAGCCGAAGAGGCTTATGTAGACAAGAATAAATTGAAGAGCAAATATAATGCGTTGTTTGAATCTATTACAAGTAATAATTTTGAAATAACAAAGTTACAGTCAGAGCAATTATATGTTCTTTACATAATTTTCATTGCATATAAGCTCCCATTTGCTTAGTTTTTATCTTTTACTCATTTCAAATGGGCTAAATCCAACCACTCATCTCTCGAGCCTTCGAAAAACCTAGGAAAATCAAGCACTTCATCGGCTTTGTCAAGGCAGTGTCAGTATATTGCCATACACACAAATATTATGCCCCCTGCGCCTCTCACGGTTTTTCGGTCTCCACAATACTGTAAGGTACCACCGCCACTTTCCCGGTATCATCTGCGCCGCACAGGATTCCCACAAATATTCCATTCTCCGTGAACACACCGCCGCCGGACATTCCGGGAACGATATTTCCCTGAAGGAGTAGCATATATTGTGCAAAATCTTCCACATAGATCCAGGGATCCACCACGAAAGCATAAACCGGAAGTTCTTCTCCACCGCCGTACATCCAGACATCCTCATATACTTCCAGCTTATCGAAGGTTTCTCTGTCTGTCTCGGCAGGAAGGACAGCAAGCTTCCCATCTTCTCCCATAGGCAGTTTGTCCTTTTCCACCTGTAAAAAAGCAAGATCATTGTTTTTTGTAACTTCTCTGCCGGTTGCAGACACTTGTGTACCGTCCGGAAATGTCACCAGAATCTCCCCTGTGTCATGTTCCAGCACATGTGCCGCCGTGACGATCAGAAAGGTGTCATCCCTGTCCTCATAGATTACTCCGCTACCCAGCAGGTCTCCTGCCTGAATACGCACCATAGACTGCATCACGCGCAGATCCGTCTCGGTCAATTTCTGCTCCGACTGTTCAATCAGAGATAATGCGCCGTTTTCTTCCCAGTTCCACTGTACCTCAGACTGCTGTCCGGCAGTGGTCTGTTCCGTACTCTCCGCCTCAGCGGATCTGTTCTCCGTGGCCGTATATGGTTCCCTTGTACTTCTGTTTCCGCAGCCGGTAAGTAAAAGCACACAGTGCAATATCAGCAACGCACTCACTGTTATTTTCAATCTTTTTCCATTGTTATTCATAGATTTCCCCATTTATAGACTTCTGCCCCACTATAGTTCCGGGAAAAACGCATTTGACCGTTCTCTCCCATTCTGATGTGACTCTCTATTTCCAATAAAAACAGGATGTTGCCGTCTCCGTTTTCTCATAAACAGAAAACGGACCGCATCCGCAGTCCGCATTTTTCTCTTAAAGTGTAAGCAAAATATAAGCCGAGTTCTGTATATGACGATCATCTATCTAGTACGACTGTCGCCAGTCGCATCAAGCGACCTACCTGAAAGCAGACCGGGCCGGCCTATTGCTCTCTGTTTGGTCTTGCTTCGGATGGGGTTTACATGGCTCCGTCTGTTACCAGCCGGACGGTAGTCTCTTACACTACCTTTCCACCCTTACCGGCATGAAGCCGGCGGTATATTTCTGTTGCACTAGCCTTGGAGTCACCTCCACCAGACGTTATCTGGCATCCTGCCCTGTGAAGCCCGGACTTTCCTCACCTGCATGAAGCAGCCGCGATCATCTATCTTACTTACACTTGTTCGATTATATCTTCTTCTTTCGGAAAAAGCAATATTTTTCTGCCAACCGGACCAATTCTCCGTATCCCAGCGCCGCAAGAGGGAACATCATCATATAATAGGCATACATATATCTTGCCTTTGCCTCCCAGATGATGCTGAACAGAAAACCACCGATGATTGCCACCGCTAATAAATGTTGCAGAAGGTTACTGTCTTTTTTTACACAAAAAACAAAATATAAGAGACAGCCGGCATAAATAATAAACTGCAAACGATCAGCAAACCACAATACCCTATCAAATAGGTCATCTTTCAAACGATCTTCAAAAGCTGTCAGTTTTGCGTTATGTGTTTCCTCGTGTCCAAAATTAAAGTATAATGACTGATACAACGGTTCATTCCATTGAGATAGAATCTTGCCACTGTAAAATCCCCGTAAGTATCCCCTGCTTGCCTTCATAATCTGCCAACGTTCTCTAATCATTTCACCATATATTTCATTGGATTTTTCCGTATCAGCATCGTTGGCATAATACTGTGCGCTGGAATTTGAGAAATCCCAACCGAATCTACCCTCCGTCTCCTCCATACCTATATAGATATAAGCATTGGTCGGCACTCCATCGGAATGCGGAATGCCGGAACGCATCTCATACATCATGAAAATTCCCTGATAGCATAATTGCGGCAATACACACGCTACGATAACAGCAATCAGAATCTTCTTATCTTTATTTTCAAACGCCCACAAAATCCCCACAAGGCAAAAAGCCACGATCAGGATCATCATGTTTTTACGCATTAAGGTTCCGATCGTCATAGAAACAACTGCCACCACAATGGTAGATATCTTGGACTTCTTACTGTATTTAGCAACCATCCATGCAGTCAAGAGTGAAAAAAACACCCACGGAACTTCGCCGTAGATCCAACTGGAATAAAATATAGAAGCTATACAGCTTCCTGCCAGCACTGTTCCGGTCACAACTACAGATAACCGCCCGGAAAGTTCTTTCAATATCCCATAAATAAAGTAAACACTTCCTGCGTTCAACAATACAAATAACACCTGCATGATGTGATAATCTGTATTTCCCAGAACGCGAAACACCAACTCTTCGACAAACGCCAGCCCCAACTGGTGGGGGAACATGCCACTGTATTGTGTCGCCTCCAGTGTTCCATAACCACCTTCCAGAAATCCTACTGCTGCATTGTACACATTCAACTGATCTGCGCTTGGCGTTCTGTCTGCTGCCAGCACCCAACACAGACCGGCAACTGTCTGCCAAAGCATAGCTGCAATAACTACAATTTTTCCGCAGAATTGCGACTTAGAGGCACTGATTTTTCGTTCCGCTTCATTTAATCCTGCACACAATAACAGCACCAAGGCTGCCACCGCCAGATTTAAAAACACGGAATCCCTGATTTCTATCGGAAATTCATGACCACTCACCGGAAGCATATACTGTGTACCGGTCAATGCATACCGAACCAGTATAAGTAAAATCAGGCTTCCCATGATCCGTATTACCCAGTTGGTACCATGCTTTACAATCGGTTTTATCTTTTGTAAATCCCCCACCACAAAAACTCTCCTTTTTTTCGTACATAAATTTTTTCAGAACACAGACGATTCAGAATAATCTACACGTTGAAGCAGCTTCCGCCCACAAATTCTCTGCACAGGGAATTATTGGGCAGGCTCTCGCTGGTCACCCCCAGAAAATATTCCAGGAATTTCAAGAGTCTCTTGGCCTCATAGTATTCCGGGTCTCCTTTGTCGATCTGGAACAATAGCGGCTCTGCGAACTGTTTTAAGACTGCCAGTTCATAGATCAATACGGAGTTGAACATAGCATCTGCATCTTCCTGGAAGGGGAAAATATTCTGTTCTTCGCCTCTGCGCACAGATCCCCACATACCGATGGTTCTTCTGGCATCCGCACCTCTGGTTCTGGCATCTCTTACCATACGGCGAAGGAGTCTGCCGTCCGTGGTGGGAATCCGGTTGTGTTCATCAATATTAATATTGGTCAGTGCACTGATATAAATCTTATATTTGCTTTCTTCCGGAAGCGCATAAGAAGTTTTCTCATTTAATCCATGGATACCTTCGATGACCAGAATATCATCCGGTCCTAACTGTTTATAATTTCCTTTATATTCCCGTTTCCCGGTCTTGAAATTAAAGGCCGGAAGTTCCACGCGCTCCCCTGCCAGCAGTCTGCACATGTCCTCATTGAACTGTTTTACATCAATAGCTTCCAGACACTCAAAATTGTAGTCCCCGTTTTCGTCTCTCGGTGTAAACTCTCTGTCGACAAAATAGTCGTCCAGTCCGATGGGGTGCGGTGTTTTTCCGAGGGTCCGCAGTTGTATGGACAATCTGTGGGAAAAGCTGGTCTTGCCGGAAGAAGAAGGGCCGGCGATCATAACGAATTTTACACCGCCTCTGCTGATGATATCTTTCGCGATTTCACCGATCTTACGTTCCTGTTCTGCCTCCTGTACCAGAATCAGCTCGCTCAAAGATCCGCTGCAGATCTGGTCATTTAGATCCCCCACAGTCTCAATGCCGATCTTTTTTCCCCATTCTTCGGATTCCTTCAGTGTCTGAAACAGTTTCTTCTGCTCCACAAAAGGTTTTACCAGGGTAGGTTCCTTCTTATCCGGCAAAAGAAGCATAAAACCCTCGTCGTATGCGATGACATCAAACCACTTCACATAGCCGGCATTGGGTAGCATATATCCGTAGTAGTAGTCATAATAGCCATCCATCTCATAAATATTTACAAAAGAACCTCTGCGATAGCGGAACAGCTTTTCCTTATCCTTCATTCCTTCTCTGTGGAACAGTTCCATCGCATTATCCAGAGAATATGACCTCTTTAAAAACGGTGTCTTCGCTTCTACCAACTCTCTCATTCTGTCCCGGATCTTTTCCGCATTTTCTGCCGTTGCGGCGATCTGTCCCTTGGGGGAAATATAGGAACCGTTGCCGATGGCAAACTCCACGCGGCAGCTCTGCACTGCATCTCTGCCGAATACATCAAATACCGCTTTCAAAAACAGCATTGTGGCAGAACGCACATAGGTCTTGTTCCCCACATCATCTTTCAGTGTAAAAAATGTGATTTCACAATCTCTGGTCAGTTTCTTAAACAGTTCTCTGATTTTTCCGTCTCTTGCTGCCAGTGCGATCAGATTGTCATATTCTTTTTGATAATCATTGGCTACCTCTTCATAAGTAGTGCCCTGCGGATATTGTCTCTCTTCTCCGTTTATCTTCACTGTGAACATTTTTCTCACCCTGTCCTTCTGTAATCTGTGATTCACAAATTTCCTTTTCAATGCCCATCCAGACCATTATCATACCATTCCAGTGCACGGGCAAGCAACGCAATCTCCTCTTCGATCTCTGTCCTTCGCTGCAGGGTCTTCGGGTTCTCCGCATCTGCCTTTTCCTGCAAATACGCTGCGATCTGTCTGCGGTCAGCCAGTGTTTTCTCCAGATACTCTCCAAGGATCCGGTTCCTGCCCGTAAGCAGCTTTCCGCCATACTGCATTGCAAGCCTAAGGAACGTGCTGTCCGCTTCTCCTCCCAGCCAGGATTCCGTCACTGCTTCACGCACTGTGTTCTCCGACATTTCTCCCAGCCGGCGCACCTTCATCATAAAATAATATTTTCCTTCTTCGTAGATGATATTCTCATCCAGCAGAAGATATCCCTCCGCCATCAGGAATTCCCGGAAATGGGGAATCTCCGACTGCGGCTGCAGGATCAGTTCCCTGAAGCTTTCCGCCTGCACCCTGCCTTCCGTCAGGATCTTCTCCATCAGCGGACCTCCCATGCCGGCACAGATCATGCCGTCCGCTTCTCCCACTTCCAGATCTTTCAGACCGTCGGAAAGTCTTGTCGTAATCTTGTCCTGCAGACCATATTCCCGGATATGTTCTTTAGCACGGTCAAGAGGACCGGACCGTACATCCATGGCGATCACCCTGGGGGAAATGCCCTTCTGTACGAGATAGACGGATACAAAACCATGGTCACACCCCACATCCGTTATCACGGTGCCGGGTGTGACCATGTCTGTCAAAGCCTGCATTCGATTGGATAATACAACCTCCGCCATTAGTCCAGATAATCCTTCAGCTTACGGCTGCGGCTGGGATGGCGCAGTTTTCTAAGCGCTTTTGCTTCGATCTGACGGATACGCTCACGGGTAACGTTGAACTCCCGTCCTACCTCTTCCAGGGTACGGGCACGTCCGTCATCCAGACCGAAACGAAGTCGTAATACCTTCTGTTCTCTCTCTGTCAGGGTACCAAGCACCTCCACCAGCTGCTCTTTCAGCAAGGTAAATGCTGCGGCATCTGCAGGAACAGGCACATTATCGTCCTGAATGAAATCACCCAGATGGCTGTCTTCCTCTTCACCGATAGGCGTCTCTAAGGATACCGGCTCCTGGCTGATTTTTAAGATCTCACGCACTCTGTCTACGGGCATGTTCATCTCTGCCGCGATCTCTTCGGGGGTCGGTTCTCTGCCGAGCTCCTGCAGCAGCTGTCTGCTCACGCGGATCAGTTTATTGATGGTCTCTACCATATGCACGGGAATACGAATGGTTCTCGCCTGGTCTGCAATGGCTCTGGTGATGGCCTGACGGATCCACCATGTTGCATAGGTAGAGAACTTGTATCCCTTTCTGTAATCGAATTTTTCTACCGCCTTGATCAGACCTAAGTTCCCCTCCTGAATCAGGTCTAAGAACAGCATTCCACGACCCACATATCTCTTGGCAATGCTGACTACCAGTCGTAAGTTGGCTTCTGCCAGACGCTTTTTCGCCTCCTGGTCGCCTTCCTCCATTCTCTGCGCCAGTTCGATCTCTTCTTCTGCGCTTAACAGAGGCACTTTACCGATTTCCTTCAGATACATACGAACAGGGTCTTCGATGCTGACACCTTCCGGTACGGATAAGTCGATGTTCTCCACATCCACTTCGTCCTCATCGGTCAGAATGATCTCTTCATCATTGATATCATCGTCATCGGTGATACGCAGTACATCTACGTTGTTCTGGTCCAGATATTCCAGAACCTTCTCCATCTGTTCCTCTTCCAGAGGCATGTCCGCGAAGAAGTCACTGATTTCCTGATACTCCAGCACATTCTTTTTCTTTTTTGCCATACTCAGGAGCTCTTTTATCTTCTCCGCAAATTTTGCCTGTGTGTTTTCATCCATTTTCGTGGTTCCATCCTTTCATTGCCATTATTTATAGCCAAATTTCGTATCTTTTATAACTATAGCAGAAGCGTTTTCGCAAATTACGCTTCAAATAGCTGTTTTCCCCATGATTTTCTCCTAAGACTCCAGAGAAATGTGGGCTCGTTGTAATTCTTCCAGTGCTTTTTTGCCTTCCACCGCCTGTTTTACAGCATTGACATCGGTTCCCAGATTTGCCATATAGTACTGATAACTGTTACGTTTCACCGCCACCAGAATATCATGAAAGGCTCTTTCTCTCTCCTGTCTGGTAGACAGCTCCGGAAGCGTGGTATGAAACAATTCCGCTGCCTGTCGCTGTTCCTCTTCGTCTTCAAACATGCTGATGATTCCCGCCGGCTGGAATTTCCCCTGTTCCAATTCCTCGAACATCCTCTCAGCCACCTTGCGGTAAAGCTCTTCGGTAAAATCATCTAACGTGATATATTTCTGTACGATCCGGTATAGAGAAGGATCATCGCCAATCCAGGTAATCAACAGGCGCTGCGACCTGCGGCCGCCCTCCGCCGGATCACTCTTATTCTGCACACCGCTTCTGGGTCTTTGGATCGGTTTTGCCAGACCGGTCTGGGATGCATAACCGATGACCATTTTTCTCAAATCATCCGGCCGGATCAAATATTTCTCCGCAACTGCCTGCAAATAATTCTCCCGTTCCAGATCCTCGGAAAATTCACATAGCTTCTGCGCGATCTCACGGTGAAACTTCGTCCTCTGCTCCGGATCACTCTGATCGTATTGCTCACTCAGAATCCGGATCTCAAAATAAAAGCTGTTCTCCGCCTGGTCGATTCTCTCCTGGAAGGCTTCTTTTCCCAGATTCTTGATAAATTCATCCGGGTCTTTATACGGCCGCATATTGATGACCCTGCCGGTCAGCCCCGCTTCCCGTAAAATGCCGATTCCCCGCAGTGCCGCTTTGGTTCCGGCACCGTCACTGTCATAGGCCAACAAAATATTGTCCGCGTACCGGTGCAGGAGATTCGCCTGTTCCACGGTAAATGCCGTTCCCAGAGATGCCACTGCCTGTGTGAATCCTGCCTGATGCATGGCAATCACATCCATATAGCCTTCGCACAGGATAATATTGCCTGTTCTGGCGGTTCTGGCAAAATTTAACCCATACAGGTTCCGCCTTTTATCGAAGATCATGGTCTCGGGTGAATTCAGATATTTCGGTTCCCCGTCTCCCATGACTCTGCCGCCGAAGCCGATGACCCGGTGATTGATATCCTGTATGGGGAACATGACTCTGTTCCAGAACTGACTCCGTAAGCCCCGTTGTTCGGAAAATACCGCCAGTCCGGAATCCTTGATCTCTTCATCACTGAAACCTTTTTTCCGCAGATACTGCACCACCATCTCACCGTTTTTGCCGGCATATCCCAGTCCAAAACGGTGCATGGTCTCATCCGTCAGTTTCCGCTCGGTAAGATATCGCATTCCTACTTCGCCATGCGGATCACGCAGCATATAATAAAAATATTTTGCCGCTTCCTTATTCACTTCCAACAGGCGCAGACGTTTTCCTGCTTTTCTCTTCTGCTCCGGTGTTTCCTCGATCTCAGGAAGCTTTACACCCGCACGGTCTGCCAGACTCTTAATTGCTTCCGGGAAGGTGTCATTTTCATACTTCATAAGAAACGTATAGACATTCCCACTGGCATGACAGCCGAAGCAATAATACATCTGCTTACCGGGCGACACCGAGAAAGAAGGTGTTTTCTCATTATGAAAGGGACAGCAGCCCCAATAGTTGCTTCCCTTTTTTTTCAATGTGACATAACCGGAAATCACATCCACGATGTCATTTCTGGCTCTGACTTCTTCTACCAGTTCTTCAGGGTAATACACTCTTTTTACTCCGTTTGCTTACTACTACACTATCTCTGCCAGGATTTTGGTATGTAAATATCCTCGTATACCGCGATTGCGTAACGATCCGTCATGGCTCCCACGTAATCGCAGACCACCTTTTCTCTCGGTTCTCCGACAGACAACAGATTCAGGTATTCTTCCGGCAGATCCTCCAGATGCTTCAGGAAATGCTGATATAAGGTCTCCATCAGCATCTCTGCCTTCCCCTCTTCACTCTTCGCCACAGGATTTTTATATACTCTCTCAAACATAAACTGTCGGATGTTTTTCATGGCTTCCGCCACAGGCTCTGACATCACAATGTCGTCTTTATCCATACTGTTGGTCACAATATCATGGATAAAATGATCCAGACGTTCCGTAGGACTGCTACCGATCACCTCGCAGATTTCCTTCGGCACATCCGCTTCCGTCAGGATTCCCCCACGGATCGCGTCGTCCATATCATGATGAATATAAGCAATTTTATCGGAAAGCCTGACGATCTTGCCTTCCAGGGTATGCGGTTTTCCAATGGTCTGGTGATTGCGGATACCGTCCCGCACTTCATAAGTTAAGTTCAGTCCCTTGCCGTCCTTTTCCAGCAGATCTACCGTACGGACGCTCTGCTCGGCATGCTCAAATCCGAACGGACAGACTTTATTCAGCGCCCGTTCACCGGCATGTCCGAACGGCGTATGCCCCAGGTCATGCCCCAGTGCGATGGCTTCCACCAGATCCTCATTCAGTTTCAAAGCTTTGGCTATGGTTCTCGCCGTCTGCGATACCTCCAGCGTATGCGTCAGTCTGGTGCGGTAATGATCTCCTTCCGGCGTCAGAAATACCTGCGTCTTATCCTTGAGTCTGCGGAATGCCTTACAATGAATAATACGGTCTCTGTCTCTCTGAAACACCGGTCGGATATCGCACTGCTCCTCCGGTCTCAGACGCCCTTTTGAGTTCACACTTAAGGACGCATATGGACTTAAATAATCCTTTTCCCACTGTTCCAAGCTTTCTCTGATCGTCATAGTTCCTCCTGCCCCTACTCTTAATATTCTGTGCCTATCCGGAAAATCCTTTTCTCTGATTCAAAAAAGTAAAAATTTGCGCAAACTTTGAACCAGCCTTCCGGATCAAAACTTTCAAGTGTTCCAAAAACAGAATATGCAAGTTGCAATACATTATCTGCACAAAGAATAGATAAACTCTGCATTCTTATCCATTGCCTCGCCGGCCTTTTTGAACGGAGACATCTGGAACACATGCCACATTCCGGGGAATCTGTCGATATGTGCGGATACTCCGGCTTTGAGCAGATTTTTATACAATCGCAGGGAATCATCTAACAGGATCTCATTCTCTCCCACCTGGATGTATACCGGCGGAAATCCGTGAAAATCTCCATATAATGGGGAAATATACGGATCGGTCAGATCTCTGTCCGGAGCATAGGCTTGGGTCATGCGGTCAATGTACGCTTTGTCCAGTACCGGATCCACCTCCGCCTTGGTCTGAAATGTCTTCCCCTCACCGGTCAGATCCGTCCAGGGAGACATCAGCACAATTCCACGCGGAAGCAGTCTCGCCTGCTCTTTTAACTTTAACACCAGAGAAAGCGCCAGATTGCCTCCTGCGGAATCTCCTGTGATGATCACATCCCTCGCTCCGTACCCCAGAAGCATCAGATAATTCCATGCCTTCATAGCATCCTCTGTGGCTGCCGGATACGGATGTTCAGGTGCCAGACGATAATCGAAACACAGCACATCCATAGAAGTCCCGGATGCCAGCTTGGAAGTCAATGTTCTGGCATAGATACTGCTGCCTGTGGAATATCCGCCGCCATGACAATGCAGGATCACGTACTTTTTCATATGTGCCCGGTTGACGCCGACCCATTCCGCATCCATTCCCTCGATATTTACGGGACGATACTGGATCTCTTTACTGTTGCTTAACAGTTCCCCGATATGATCCTGTGACTGTCTGTGTTTTTCCAGATCCGGGTTCTCCACCAGCCCGTGTGCCCTACGGATCAGCTGCATCAGATTCTGATTGTTCTTCTCACTGTTTTTCCCTACCAGTGCCATAGATTCCTCCTGTGAAATGATTAAAAGTGTAGTCGTCTTCTCACTGCATTGCGCAGTCTTCTCTTCGACAAAAGTGTTGCAATGGTAATATCCACGATCACGCAGATTGTCAGTACGATTGCCGACCAGCGAAGCGACATATTCTGCTCCAGAAAACGGTCGATCAGAAGTTCCAGTCCCACGCACAGGATTGCCACGCCGGAGATCAGATACAGTGCGCCGGTCAAAAATGACATCGGAAGCTTCCGGATGCAGAACGTCACAGTCTCCACCACTGCCGTTACCAGCAATACGATCCAGATCCCCAATCCATAGAACCAGCCGTTATGCCCTGTCAGATAGGTCAAAAGGTACAAATAAACAATAACCGCCACACCGTCCAGCAAAATTGACAGATAAACCGGCTGCCTCGTATAGATAACCACCGGAATCATGATCACCCATAACACTAAAAACACTCCGATCACCGCCAGTGACCATAGGTTGTCCCGGAATGCAAAAGCATTCAAAAGGCCGCACGTTACAGCGGTCGCCAGTACGATGACCGTCAGCAATACTCCTAAATCTTTTCTTTTTACAACCTCTACCTGTCCCTTTTCCTCCGGGAACGGAGACGGCTGCGCCGCCGGATCCGGTGCTCCGGGATGATAGACCGGCGTATTACACAACGGGCATCTGGTTGCCGAAGCATCCAGCTCCACACCACAATTCACACAATATGACATAGTTTTCCTTTCTGTCTGCTTTCCTTTTTTAGTTTCGTCGAAAAAACGATCGGGGAACTTATTTTTCATAAGGGGCAAACTTTCAATTGCAACATTCTATTCTGCATTTTAGCGGTTGCTTTCGATTTTTACATGAATACCGTCTTCCACCAGTTTTCTGAAAAACAATCGTTCCACATCCGTTTCCACGATACTGCTGGCAAAATTGATCGTCAGAATATCCTCAAAGCTTGCAATGGCACAGTTCGTTCTGGTGGAAAAGGGCTGTCCCATGTAAATATCGAACCGTTCAATATAAGGCTTCATCGTCTCCGGCACTTTTAATGCTCCCATGTTGGTCAGTCCGGCCGAAGAATTCTTGTCCTGTATCTTCGTGTAGAACTGCCGTACCACCAGGTCTTTCACAAACAGCGGAACCACACGGATCAACGGATTTCTCTGTGTCTCTGCATTCGTGGTAATGTCTCCACGTAAAAGCTTTTCATTCAGATAGTAGCGCATGTAATTGTGTACCTGCGTCACGATTTCTTCAAACGTGTATTCGCCCAGTCTCGGGTCGATTCCCGGATAGATCATTGTGATAAAATTCCGCAACGTCTTCGACGGGAAAAAGCGCCGCAGATTCACCGGCATGGCAATCTTTACCGGCCGCAGTTTTATATGCCATTCGTTTTCCTGTTTTTGCATCAACGCATATAACAGAACAGAATTCAGATATTCGGTAATTGTCGCATTATAGCTTTTGGCCACTTTCATGACCTCTGATACCGACATGATACCGTCTATGATGTTCAGCGTGTAAAAAGGTTCCTTCGTCCCACGGACACGATAGGTCTTCTCCCCCGGTCTCGGCGGACATACCTTGGCATTGGCATATTTCATGTAGGCATCTTCCAGTTCTCCGGGATCCGGCGTCTCCAGAATATCCAGTACAAATCCGCCGTTTTCAATCTCTGTATGCCCCTTCAGCCGCAGATAGGTCGCCGTCAGCGTCTGGAGCACACACATTCCGCCGGTACCGTCTCCCAGGCTGTGATGCGCTTCGAGTGCAATGCGGTTCCTGTAATAATAGACTCTTACAAGATAACGGTTATTCGCCTTAAAATGCATCGGCTGGCAGGGATTTTTCACATCCTCCTGCACAAAAGGTCCCGGTCTGTCGTTGGGCTCCAGATATCTCCAGAACACACCCTTACGGATTGCCGCCTTATAGGTTGGGAAACGGGGCATGGTCAGATTCACCGCCCTCTGCAGCATCTCGGGGTCGATCTCCTCTTTCAACACGACAGAAAGACGGTACACCGAAGAAAAGTCTCTGCGCTGCAACGTCGGATATACGATTGCAGACAGATCCAACTTGTACCAGTCCTTGTGAACTTTCTGGATTCTGTCCGTTTTCACCTTATCTGCTATGCTCATACCTTGTAGCCTCCCTTGCCTTTTTGAATGTGCAATAAAACATTATGCCAAAGGCCAACCCTCCGCTCATCGAAAATACCGTTTCGAAATCATCTGATCGTAAAAACAAGAAAAGCGGCAACCCTAAGGTCACCGCCCATGTGATGCAGAAAGAGGGACTTGAACCCTCATGGTATCACTACCACACGGACCTGAACCGTGCGCGTCTGCCAATTCCGCCATTTCTGCGAACAAGATGTATCTTACAGTATTTATTCCAAAATGTCAACACTATTTTGAAAATTACTCAAATTATTTTGTAACTGTTCAGAGCCAAGGCAATTTCATAAATTTGAAAATCTGCTTGCATGAATGAGCGAACTCATGAAAATAGTTGCACCACTATTAAAAAAATAAAAAAGCGGTAACTCTGAAGTCACCGCCCATGTGATGCAGAAAGAGGGACTTGAACCCTCATGGTATCACTACCACACGGACCTGAACCGTGCGCGTCTGCCAATTCCGCCATTTCTGCGAACAAGTGTATCTTACAACACTTAACGATAAATGTCAACACTATTTTTTAAATTATTCAAAAAATATATAAAATACTTACGATTTACGGATTCATAAAAAATATGCGGCCGCTAAGCAGCCGCATATCACTGTATTTCGTCTCATTACATATAGGAACTGAAAATATTACCGGCATTGAATGCTGCAGTATATCCGGCATTTCCTGTATACAGGCTGGTTCTGGAGGTCGCATGATCAGCGGCAAAATTGATCATGGAGCTCTGTGCGGATACCCGGTAGCCGTAAGAACCATTCCCCTGGAACAAACTCTTTACCGTAGACATATCAGCCTTCATAAAAGTATCCTTATTCAGTGACAGGGTACCGTCTTCTTTCATGGTAATACCGATCTTGGCAAGCTGTTTGCTGTTGGCAATCGTGGTATTCCCCATAGATTCCGTGCGGTTGTTCACTGTCGTGTCAGACACGTCATCCACTGCACTCATGACACTGTTATAATCCTTGACAAAGCTGCTCACGGCATTGTAAATAGCGTTGGTGTCATACCCCTTCGCAGTCGTCTCCACGCCGTTTTCATCCTTCGTGGTAATATCCTTCTGCGCAAACAGATCCTTTTTTCCGGTTGCCAGAAGTGCATCTGCAGATTCCTTCAATGCATCTGTCGTGGTCTCTACCTTTGCCAGTGCCTTCTTTGCAGTATCTGTCGCGGTATCCTTTTTCGTTATGGTGGAAGCAGCGGTCTTGGATGCACTGTCACTCTTACCGTAATAAGCTTTCATCAGCTTACCGTAGCTGCCGTTTTTAATACTTGCATAATCTGCCAGCCAGTTGCCGCTTAGCGCATTGGGTGCAGAGGAACTCAGTCCGGAAAACAGAAAAGAATAATTCGTTTTTGCCTGAATATTAATACTCATCACAGTCACCTCCGTGTTAACTGTTTTGAATCAGCCTTTTGGCCATAAGCTCTTTGCTACTAATTACAGTATACTACTTACTTCGGATGATTCCAAGATTTATTAACGCTTTTTTTGATCGGTTTTTGAAAAACATCCCATTAATCCAGTATTTTTTCCAGCATAGTCACCCGATTGAAGGGGAAAGAGAAATAATAGCCGTCTGCGAAGTCCTCCGTCATGGTGATCACTTCTTTTGCTAACTGTACGCCGGCCTGTTCTCCCTCTTCTCTGGTCATATCCGCACGATATCTCGCCAGCACTTCGTCCGTCACATCGATGCCCGCCATCTCATTTTTCATAAATGTGGCATTTTTAAGGCTCACAAACGGCATGATGCCACAGAGTATCCTGGCTCCGGTCTCCTCTTTGATCCGGCGCACTCTATCCGCGCTCTCCTTCGTGGATATGGGCTGCGTCAGGAAAAATGTGGCTCCTGCCGCCATTTTCTTCTTCACTCTGCCGATCTCCACTTCCAGATTCCGTCTGCCCTGATTGATGGCACCGCCGTAGCTTACCGGTGCCTGTGCAAATTGCTCTTCGTTCATATCCGCAAGGATCTGCATGAGACCTACGGAGTCAAAATTGAACACACTCTTTACCGTAGTACGCACCAGAGAGGGGATCGGATCGCCGGTGATCACAAGGAAATTGTGGATACCATTGATATAAGCTCCTAATAGCTGGGAGCGCATAGCGATAGCATTTTTATCACGACAACAGATATGAGGCATGACACACATACCGGTCTCCCGCGCTACCTTTTCCGCCATGAGAATAGAATCCGCCCTGGTACGTCCCGAGGGGGAATCCGGAAAAGTCAGTACATCCACACCGCTTCTCTGCAGCAGATGTGCGGCATCCATCAGCTTTTCATCGTCAATACCCATAGGAGGTGCCAGTTCAACGGCGATCAGTTTCTTCCCGCCTTCTGCTTCCTTTTTACGGTAAAAAGAATGATCCTCTGTGCCAGCTTGTTTTTTCTCCGGTTCTGCCTTTTCCTGTGCCTGCGGATACTGGGTAAAGTCCAGATTTCCGGCAAGATCTGCGATATATTCCGGTGTCGTACCGCAGCACCCTCCTGCCATATCCACACCAAGAGCTATCATCTGCTGCATTCTGTCCACAAAATATTCTCTGTTATCCCCGGTGAAGATCATGCGTCCGGTGACCATCTGCGGGTAACCGGCATTCGGAAGGGCTGTGAGGAATTTATCTGCGGGCTTATAAAGTGTCTGCAGGATCCGGTACATATGAGAAGGTCCCACACCGCAGTTAAAGCCCACGGCATCGATCTCTTTGATCGCTCCCGCTCTCTGCAACAGCTTTCTGGCACTTAAACCTGCATTGCTGTAACCGAACTGGTTCACAGAGAATTGTACCGTAATAAATGCCTGTTCACCGATCATTTTGATCGCAGGCAGGATCTCTTCCATCTCGGAAAATGTTTCAAAGACAAAAAAGTCCACACCCTCTTCCAGAAAAATACGACAGATTTCTTCGTATTCGCGGCATAAAGTATCTTTCTGTGCCAGCGCATCACAAGGGATCTGTCCGATATCTCCGGCGATATAGACTTCTTTCGTCTCACCGGTGCGTGCTCTCCACGCAACCACCGCCTCCCTCGCCAGGCGTATGCCGCTTCGCAGAGTCTCCTCGATCTGTTCTTTGGACCTATCCATGCAGAAGCTGTTGGCTGCGAAGGTGTTGGTACGTAGAATCTGCGCTCCCGCTTCGAGGTACTCCGTATGAATCTCCCTCACCCGTTCCGGGGCTTCCAGATTCGCCAGCTCCGGCAGCTGTTTCGTATCGTATTTTCCTCCGTAATAGGTCCCGAAGGCTCCGTCAAAGAGGAGTTTTTTCTGTTGGATCCTTTCACGGATCTGCTCTTTGGTATGTTTTGTATTGCCCATTATTGTTTCCTTTGTCCTGTTGATTTCGTTCATATTCCTTTAAAAACGAGCAGGTCTGCTCTCGCAAGCCTGCTCGTTTCTTAGCATACCATATTATTTTCCGGAAAAACAGTAGCAAATTTAATGATTACATTAACTTGCGGAACAATGCGGTCAGATCCTCTACACTTGCATCCTTGGGGTTACCGGGTGCGCAGGCATCTGCATGTGCGGACTCTGCCAGGAAAGGAAGATCCTCTTCCTTCAGAGCTTCCAGCTTGGAAGGAATACCTACATCCTCGGAAAGCTTACGAACAGCATCTACAGCAGCCTTACGATAGGTTGCCTGATCCATCTGATCTACACCTTCCACACCCATAGCACGGGCGATCTCACGATACTTTTCACCGGTGCAGTCAGCATTATATTCCATAACGATAGGAAGCATCATTGCGCAGGCAACACCATGAGGGGTATCATATACGGCACCCAGGGTATGTGCCATGGAATGAGCGATACCGAGTCCTACGTTGGAGAAGCCCATACCGGCAATGTACTGACCCAGAGCCATGCCTTCGCGGCCTTCCTTAGTGTTAGCTACCGCGCCGCGCAGGGACTTGGAAATGATTTCGATGGCTTTCAGATGGAACATATCGGTCATCTCCCATGCTGCCTTGGTGGTATAGCCTTCGATTGCGTGGGTCAGAGCGTCCATACCGGTGGAGGCGGTCAGACCTTTTGGCATGGAGGACATCATCTCGGGATCTACCACAGCGATGATCGGCATATCATGAGGGTCTACACATACGAACTTACGCTTGCGCTCTACATCGGTGATAACGTAGTTGATGGTAACCTCTGCTGCGGTACCTGCTGTGGTGGGAACTGCGATAATGGGAACGCAGGGCTTCTTGGTAGGTGCTACGCCCTCCAGGCTGCGTACATCTTCGAATTCAGGGTTGGCAATGATGATACCGATGGCTTTGGAGGTATCCATGGAGGAGCCGCCGCCGATGGCGATGATATAGTCTGCGCCGGATGCCTTGAAAGCAGCCACACCGTTTTTCACATTGTCAATGGTGGGGTTCGCCTTAATATCGGAATAAATTTCATAAGCAAGACCCTCCTTGTCCAACAGGTCTGTTACTTTGCCGGTCACACCGAACTTGATCAGATCGGGATCGGAACATACGAATGCTTTCTGAAAAGCATGAGCCTTTGCTTCGGTTACGATTTCTGCGATTGCTCCTGCGCCGTGATAAGATGTCTGGTTGAGCATAATTCTGTTTGCCATGATACATAATCTCCTTTCGACATAAAAACGATCTTATTGATAATTTTATTCTAACTGCAAACATCGCATAAAGAAAGTGACAGTTTGCCGTGACTGTCACTTTTTACAGAAATTTCATATTTTGTCTATTACTTTTGTTAGTTTTTCACAAATATTTTTGGTTATTTTTACTCAACGTAATACGCCTAACTGCTGAAATAATTCTGTCACCGGTGCCGGAAATGCACTGACCAGCAGCGCCGCCATCTGCTCCGGGGTTTTCTCCTTCGGAGCGAAGATCCATTCCACGGTCATATCAATGGAACCTCTGCAATAGAGCCGCAAGGGGAATAAAATATTCTCTTCGGGCTGTCTGCCGGTCTTACGTCTGATCAGTTGTGTATAGAACTTCAGGATCAGTTCGTAGTCATGTTCCCTCAGGGAATTGTGGTCGTCCGAGCGGAATGCTCCCGCGAAAAAGACTCTCTCCTTCTGAATAAATTCAAACTTTCTGGTTAAACCTTCGTATACGGTAAGCCCATCCCCCATCTGTGCAAAAGATTCCAGTAAAAGCTTATCAAAATACCAGTTGATCAGGTCATATTTGTCCTGGAAGTTCCGATAAAAAGTCTGCCTCGTCACGCCACAGGTCTGCACGATCTGTGTCACGGTCATGGCATCGGTGCCGGAAGCCGCCATACACTTTTTTGCTGCTTCCGCCAGGCGATATTTTGTTTTATCTGCTGAAGTTTCTTTTGTATTCATTTCGTCTTACCTCTAATCTACTACCGTTCCTGGCGTTACATAGCTTTCCGGTAGTTCTGCTTCCAGAAAAGCTGCAGCATCCCTGACGCAGTCCAGGCATTCTCTCTTCACCACACCGTCGGTAATGCCCTTTAATTCCTTACAGATCACTGTCCCGTTCTGTTCCTTGAAACGGTTGATGATCTTCCGGGAGCCCTGCATTGTCCGCTGCGGATTCTTGTTGATCAGTCCCAGAATATTGACTGCACCAATGACGGCTCCACAGGTAGCTTCCATGCTGCCACCAACGCCTGCCGCGAAGCCCTGGGTAAGGTTCCTCGCTGTCTCCTCGTCAATTCCCGCCAGATCACAATACGTGCACGCCACTGCCTGCGCACAGTTGTAACCACACATTTTTCTCTCTGCTGCCTGTTCCACTCTTGATTCCATAATTGTTGTTCCTTTTCGTTTGTATTTTCCGATAGCCGTCTATGCCATATTTCTTATTAATTATTATAACAGAAACAAAAAATAGGTAAAAGGCAATAATGCTCATTATTCCAAACTGTTTTAAGTGTATAAAAAATTCCTACAAATTTTAAAATCATGTTGACATTGCTGTGGGAAGATGTTATTATCATTCTTGCGTGATGCGAGATGATTATTATTTTGTGTCGCTATGCGGAAGTGTCGGAATTGGCAGACGAGCAAGACTAAGGATCTTGTGGTAGCAATACCGTGTGGGTTCAAGTCCCATCTTCCGCATT
>CAKRRS010000029.1 GCA_934394665.1 uncultured Acetatifactor sp.
GCGCCATGGATGGCGCGTGTAGGCGACCCGTCCCTCTACCATATATGATATCCACTTCTTTAGGGAATTCACACTCGTAGACGTTACAGCTGCCAGAAGGCATTCTGTTCGTTCCGGGAGTTCGTCCGGTTAGCCAATGATCATTAACTAACTTTCAAGTTACTGCTCCAGCATATTTTCAATAAAAATTCCATACCCCCTGGTGCTGTCCTGCACCAGGACGTGGGTAACCGCTCCGATAAATTTTCCGTTCTGGATAATGGGCGCTCCGCTCATCCCCTGGACGATGCCACCGGTCACCGCAAGGAGTTCCGGATCTGTTACTTTCAGTTCGATTCCGCGGTTTACGTTATCGTGATCCAGATGCACATCTGTGATTTCAATATCGTAGTATTTCGTAGTTCCGTCCACGGTACACAGAATCTGCGCTTCACCTTCCCGTATTTCCTGCTTCAAACCGATAGGCAGTGCCTCCTCCGTTCCCAATGCCAGCGCTTTTTGATTGCATTTTCCGAAAATTCCCCTGATACTGTTACTTGTAATATCTCCGAGAATTCTGTCATCGGAATATACGATCATTCCGGTCATCTCCCCCGGGTGTCCCGCAGCGCCTTTCTGGATAGAGATGATCTCTGTCTGATATAAAGTTCCGTCATTCATCTCCATTAGGGTACTGGTATCCACATCGTTGATGCCATGACCGAGTGCACCGAAATTTCCTCTGCTGTCAATATAGGTCATGGTCCCTACTCCCTGCGCATTATCCCGAACCCAGACACCAAGCTTATATTTCTTGGTCTGATCCTGTACCGGCTTGATTTTTACCTCAAAACACGCTTCTCCTCTCCGGATCGTAAGTACCTGCTCTTCACCGTTACAGTTCTCGATTTTCGTGATCAACTCCTCTTTTTCAGAGACATCTGTGCCGTTCACCTTCATCACATAATCACCGCTTTTCAGAAGATGTTCTGCCGGCGACACCTTTTTCCCACTGATATCACGGAACTCTCCCGTGCCAACCACCAGTACCCCACTGGTTTTCATATAAATGCCGATTGGTACCCCTACCGGGATCAGTTCCTGGTCTTCAATCACCCGGATTCCCACCTGTTTCAGCGGTAGAATTCCGAAAAGCTTCACCCGCATCTGCAGCTCCCACTTGTCCGCGGTGCCGGTCTTCATTGTCACGGGGTGGCTTAAATCTACCTTCACTGCGCCTTGCGGAATATTGCTGATTCCCTGTTCACTGACCCCCAGGATCTCACCCTCTGCCGGAATATCCAGTTCCAGGGCTTCCTCCGAATCTGCACGCACATGAATCACAGAAGGGATGCTGCTGTCTACCAGATAATAACTATAAGCTGTCAATCCCATGCAGGAAAAAATGAGGGCAGCACAAAGGCAGACCCGGTAGATCCGCAGTCTGCGCACTTTCTGTTTCCAGTGCTGCAAAATAATCACTGCTTCTTCTCCTGCCTGCCTTTTTACTTTTTCCGTCTCCGTGGTCCACAACAGCTTCATACCCATTCCCCCGATACTTTCCATTCTTTCTGTATAGGGTATAGTGTACGTAGCATTTTTCTTTTTAAACCGGATTACCGGGAATTGTCCCTTACAATTTTCTCCATTCTAACTATAGTCTTCCTTCCGCAACAGTCCTGTTTTATTTCAGAAGCATTCACTCCGGGACGCTCCCATGCCTAAGGACTTTGTTTCGATTCCACCATGAACGGTTCTTATAGCTTCATGAAAACACTTTTTAAAGGTTAGCCGCATATAACCACATTCCCACTGCTCTTATATTCCTCCGGACAGCTGTCCGTCAAAATCGTTCCGCTTTGGAAAGCGCCAAAGGTCACCGAACTGACATTGCCGAATTTCGAGTGATCCGCAAGGACAAACACTTCTCTGCACTGCCCCATGGCAGTCTTTTTCACCATTGCCTCGTTCATATCCGGTGTCGTCAGACCGCTCTGTCTGCTGATGCCGTTCGTTCCGAAAAAACCCTTGGTGAAATGATAATTCTGCAGACTCATCAGCGCCTGGTTGCCGACTACCGCCTCTGTGGAGCCTTTCAGTTCACCTCCGACAAGGTATACATGAAAACCGGCAGCAGCCAGTGTTTTTGCATGCGCTACCGCATTGGTCACAAACGTTGCGCTCTTTTCTGTCAGAAAAGAAAGCATGCAGGCTGTCGTGGTTCCGGCATCCAGATAGACAAAATCCTCCGGCAGAACCAGCCCTGCTGCATGCGCCGCCACCGATTGCTTGGCTTCTACATTGACACATGCTTTCTGTTCCACGGTCGGCTCATGGGTCACGATCGTACGGTCACATGCCACTGCACCGCCGAAGACTTTCACGAGTTTGCCGGCATTGTGCAACGCTGTGATATCACGGCGCACCGTGGATTCCGAAGTATTCAGAAGCTCTTTTACTTCTGCCACCGTAATACTGTTTTTCTCTTCCAATAATTTCAAAATAATATCATAACGTTGTTCTGTCAGCATAATTTGTAATTCCTCTTGACCACATACCACTCTTTATGCAAATGTACCTGCATTTTCCGGGTACCGGCTAAATGGTCATCTTTTCTCTTTCTTTATCCACATCTGTCTCCAGAATGATCTTCCGTACGGGAAGAATGCTTCCGGGAGACATGGACAATTCGTCCACGCCCATGGCAAGGAACTGTCTGGTCAGTGTCGTATCCGCGCCCAGTTCTCCGCAGATGCCGGCCCAGATGCCGGCCTTATGCGCATTTTCCACAACCATGCGGATCATTCGAAGCACTGCCGGATGATGAGGATCATAGAACGCATCCAGTTTGGGATTCTGTCTGTCAATTGCCAGGGTATACTGGGTCAGGTCATTGGTTCCGATACTGAAAAAGTCGACTTCTTTCGCCAGTTCTTCACTCATCATCACAGCGGCCGGTGTCTCGATCATGATCCCCTGCTTCGGTTCTCCGAAAGCCACGCCCTGTTCTGTGAGCTCGCGTCTTACTTCCGCTACGATTTCCTTGATCTTACGCACTTCTTCCACACTGATGATCATGGGATACATGATTGCAATATTTCCGAAAGCGCTTGCCCGGAACAAAGCACGCAGCTGTGTCTTGAAGATCTCCGGTCTGGTCAGGCAGATGCGGATTGCACGGCATCCCATTGCGGGGTTTTCTTCAGGCTCCATTTCGAAGTAGTCACACTTTTTATCCGCACCGATGTCCAGGGTACGAATGATCACAGGCTTACCCGCCATCGTCTCCGCTACCGTACGGTAGATCTGAAACTGTTCTTCCTCGGTAGGGAAAGTCTCTCTCTCCAGATACAGAAATTCACTGCGGAACAGTCCGATGCCGCCGGCATCATTCTGCAATACAGCAGCCAGATCCTTGCTGTTACCTATATTAGCATAGAGCATGATCTTCTTACCGTCAATAGTGATATTTTCACGTCCCTTTAAGGTCTGGAGCAGTTCTTTTTTCTCCTGTTCCTCCCTGCGCAGTTTTTCCATCCGGGCAAGGGTCTCTTCGTCGGGATCTACGTAGATACATCCGCCACGTCCGTCTACAATTCCCATCCTGCCGTCGATTTCCTCTGTCAGAGGAATATTTGTGCCAATCAGCGCCGGGATACTCATTGTCCGCGCCAGAATTGCCGTATGGGAATTCACAGAACCATGCACCGTTACAAACGAGAGCACCAGATCCTTATTCAACTGTACCGTCTCAGAAGGAGCAAGATCGTCTGCCACGATGATCACCGGTTCCTCACCTGCCACTGACCCTTGCGTTTTGCCGCTCAGGACGCGTAAGACACGTTCGGAAATATCCTTCACATCTGCAGATCTTGCTTTCATATAATCATCATCCATAGATGCAAACATCTGAGAGAAGTTGTCACCGGTGGATGCTACCGCGTACTCCGCATTTACCTGCTGCATCCGTATGATATTTTCCACAGATTCGTTATAATCATCATCTTCCAACATCATCTGGTGAATCTCGAAAATAGCGGCGTTGGCTTCTCCGACTTCTTTCAGAGCCTTCTGATATAACCCCCGCAGCTGCTCCATGGCAGTCTGCTTTGCCTGTCTGTACCGCTCTATTTCCAGTTCCGGATTCTCAATTTTTACACGTTTTACCTGTTGTTCATCTTTTTTATGAACACTGATCCTGCCGATGGCAATCCCACCGAATACGCTTTTTCCCTGGTAGACTTCCATGACGCTTCTCCTCTCCCGCACTATCTATGATATACCCAATTACAATGTTTCCCATATGCAATTTTGCATGTTTTTCGCTTTTGAATAATAGTGCTCTCAATTATTATAACAATATTTCCGAGAGCAACCATATTTACAATCAGATTTTTACAGATTTGCTTTTACAAATTCCGTCACTGCTGCATAAGCTGCCTCTTCATCTTCTCCGTCAAAAGTCAGTGTGATCTCATTTCCTGCTTTCACAGCCAGTCCCATGATGCCGAAGATTCTCTTGCAGTCGCCTGTCCTGCCATCCTTGGTCAGAGTGACCGCACAATTAAATTCTTTTGCTGCCTTTACCAGTTCTCCCGCAGGACGTGCATGAATGCCTTCGGGATCGGTGATTACATATTTGAACTCTTTCATTTTTCTGTCTCCTTTGGATCATTGATTTGTATTTTCCGGTAACTGTTCCTTTTTGTCACAGAACAGTTACCGGATCGTTTTCTTTAGAACTTGTGCTTTGCAATTATGCCACTTTCTTTTTTAACACACCCAGAAGCAGTGCGGATACTACGGTGCCTGCCACCAGTGCCACCAGATACATCAGTGCATTGCCTACGACAGGGAATACGAAGATGCCTCCGTGCGGTGCCATCAGTGTACAGTGGAAAGCCATGGAAAGAGCACCTGCCAGTGCAGAACCGATGATACAGGAAGGAAGTACATGCAAAGGATCAGATGCTGCAAAAGGAATCGCACCTTCGGTGATGAACGCCAGACCCATGATGAAGTTGGTGGGACCTGCATCTCTCTCTTCTTTGGTGAACTTATGCTTGAATAACAGGGTTGCCAGTGCAATGGCACAGGGAGGAGTCATACCACCGATCATAACAGCTGCCATGATATCGTAATTACCTGCGGCGATTGCTGCGGTTCCGAATACATACGCTGCCTTGTTGAAGGGGCCGCCCATATCGATTGCCATCATGCCGCCGAGGATCAGACCCAGTAAGATTTTGCTGGAATCACCCATACCGCTTAAGAAGTTATTCAGTCCGGTATTGATGCCGCCCATAATAGGTTCCACGACGAAGTTCATTGCCAGCCCCATGATCAGGATACCCACGACCGGATAGATCAGCACGGGTGCCAGTTTTTCAATGGCATCCGGAAGCTTGTCACAGATTTTCTTAAGTCCGAGGATCAGATAGCCTGCTAAGAAACCTGCCGCCAACGCTCCTAAGAAACCGGACTTACCGTTTGCAGCTAACATACCGCCGACAAAGCCGAGTGCCAGTGCCGGTCTGTCGCCAATCGCCATTCCGATAAAGCCTGCCAGTACCGGAAGCATCAGTCCGAAGGCTACGCCGCCGATATTTTTAAACATTGCAGCGACCGGGGTGATCGTACCGAAATTGCTTCTCTGATCCGCAGGAAGCGCATTGATATCTACATTCAGTCCATCGATCAGGAATGCAATGGCGATCAGAATACCGCCGCCGACTACAAAAGGAAGCATATGGGATACGCCGTTCATCAGCTGTGTGTAAATCTTGTGTGCCACGCTTTCCTTGCCGGTAACGGCTGTCTTCCCTTCTCCGCTTTCTCCGTGGAAGATTTCCACCTTACCGTCCACTGCCTGTTTCACCAGCCGGTCTGCCTTACCGATACCGTCGGACACCTGACAGCTGATCACTTTTTTGCCGTCAAAACGATCCATGGGTACTTTCGCATCGGCTGCCACGATGATACAGTCCGCTGCTGCGATTTCTTCTGCGGTAAGTACATTTTTGGCGCCCGCAGAACCTCTGGTCTCGATCTTAATCTGACAATCTGCCGCTTTTGCTGCCTTCTCCAATGCTTCGGCTGCCATATAGGTATGTGCGATGCCGGTAGGGCAGGAAGTTACAGCCAGTAATTTAAAGCACTTTTTCTCATCTGTCGTAATTGCAGTATCGCTTAATCTGTCATCGATGCTCTTGGCACTTTCATCTTCCGCATCAATGATCTGTAAAAATTCATCCACGCTCTTTGCATTTCTCAAAGATGCGGTAAACTTCTCATCCATCAGCATGACGGAAAGTTTGCTCAGCACATCCAGATGTACATTGTCCTTCGTATTGGGTGCAGCGATCAAAAACAGTAAGGTCACCGGTTCGCCGTCCAGTGAATCATACTCGACACCGTTCTTAATCACCATGGCTGCCAGTCCGGGTGCCTTCACCGCATCACATTTCCCGTGAGGGATTGCAATGCCTTCACCGATTCCTGTGGTGCTTTCTTCCTCTCTTGCGTATACCTGTGCACGGTACTGTTCCACGTCGGCCAGTTTGCCGCTGTTCGCCATCAGTGCCACTGCCTGATCCAGTGTCTCCTTTTTGTCAGCCGGAGCCGCATCCAGGGAAATACTTCTTTTGTCCAATAAATCCGTAATTCTCATGTTGTAATCTTTCCTCTCTTTTCATTTTTTACTTTCGGTTTCCTTCGCTTCACGTTGCTTCACGATCTTTTCAATGCGTTTCGTCCGGCATACCTACTTGTTATTTGTCCCTTTGCTATTTGTTCCTGTGCTACTTTACCTGTTTCAATACTTCCATCACTTCTTCTTTGGTTGCCAGATTTTCCGAAAAAGCGCTGGCGCTTCCCGCTGCGATTCCCATGCAGAAGGCATGTGCGTAATCCTGCTCTTCCAACCAGCCGGTCAGGAATCCTGCTACCATGGAATCTCCGGCCCCCACGCCGTTAATCAGTTTTCCTTTCGGTGCCGGAGCCTCTAAGCACTGTCCGTCCGCGGCGATGAGTACCGCTCCTTCTCCTGCCATGGAGATCAGCACATTCTGTGCTCCCATCTCCCACAGTTTCTTGCCGTAAGGAACCACTTCCTCTCTGGTGGAAAGTTTTACGCCGAAGATGTCTCCCAGTTCATGGTTGTTCGGTTTCACCAAAAAAGGATGATACGGCAGTACCTTCACTAACAGATCTCTGGTTGCGTCCACAACGGTAAGTACGCCTCTTCCCCGGATCCGTTCCAGAATTCTCTGATAAATGTCATCCGGCATCGTATACGGAATGCTTCCTGCCAGTACCAGAACATCTCCTTCTTTCAACCTGTCAATCTTTTCAAGCAGCCCTTCCAGTGCCTTCGCATCGATATCAGGTCCGCATCCGTTGATCTCTGTACCGTCGATGCTCTTCAATTTCAGATTGATTCTGGTCATTCCGTGATCGATTTTGATGAAATCAGCATTTACGCCAAATTCGTTCAATCTCCGGATCAGTTCCTCTCCGGTGAATCCCGCCGCATATCCGAGCGCCGTGGAATCCAGCCCCAGATTCTTCAGTACAATCGATACATTGATTCCCTTACCGCCCGGAAGAATCAGCTCCGAAGAGGTTCTGTTGGTCATTCCCAGCTGAAAGTCATCCACGGATACGATGTAGTCCAGCGATGGATTGAATGTCACCGTACAAATCATTTCTAGCCCTCCTGTCCGTTCTCTTTCTTGTTGTTACACAAGGATTGTTTCTTTTTAATTAGCATTATATCTTCACAATCAGTCAATTTCAATCAATTTAATTCACAAATATGATGATTTATTTTGGTTGATTTTGCACAAAAAAGGATGAAGTTATGCTTCATCCTTTTTCATAATGACTTAATGAATGCAAAAATAGGATTCCCCTTATCTTGCTTCTTTAAACGTATTTGCCTGTTCTTTCATCTCTTTGGCGTTGGAAAGCGCTGCTTCCGTAAGGGTATCACTGCCCAGCAGTCTTGCCAGTTCCGCCAGACTTGCCGTTCCGGATACCTTATGAATATCCGTGATGGTCCTGTCATCTGTGCTGCTTTTTTCGATCACAAAATGTACATCCGCCATAGCTGCGATCTGGGGCAGATGGGTAATGCAGATCACCTGATGGGCTCCTGCCAATACGCTTAACTGTTCCGCCACCTTCCATGCCGTCCTGCCGCTGATACCGGTGTCGATCTCGTCAAAGATCAGCGTATCGATGGCATCTCTGCCGGCCAATACTGTCTTGATGGCTAACATGATTCTGGAAAGTTCACCACCGCTGGCTACCTGACTTAAAGGTTTTAAGCTTTCGCCCGGATTCGTGGAGATCATAAATTCCACATCATCGTAGCCTTTTGCCGTGATCGTCTGACCGGGTCTGACTGCGGTTTCAAATTCCACCGTCAGGAAGTTCAGATTGATCAGAGCGTCCTTCAATTTCTGTGTCAGCACCTGCGCATTTTTCTGTCTGATCCCCGAAAGTTCCGCGCAAGTCTCTTCCAATAACGCCTTCTTTTCCTGCCATTTGGCATTCAGTTTCTGCATGTAGGCATCATAATCCGCCAGTTTTTCCAGATAGGCTTCTTTTTCCTCTTTATATTTCAGAATCTCTTCAATGCTATTCCCGTATTTTCCTTTGAGGTGGTTAATGGTATTGAGTCTCTCTTCCGTGCTTCTAAAATCTTCTTCGTCAAATTCCAGATCCGCCATATACTCCGCAACATCATGATTGTAATCCGCAAGCAGGCTTTCGACTTCCGCCAGTTGTTCCTCCATCTGTTCCAGTGCGGGATCATACATAGTAACACTGCGAAGTGCACGTAAAGCTCTGCTTAAGGAACTTCCGGCGCCGTCTTCCTCACCGCCGCTCAGTCTATAGCTTTCCGCCAGATTTTCTGCGATTTTGCGGCTGTTTGCCATCTTACGGTAGGCAGTCTCCAGTGCTTCGTCCTCACCTGGCTGCAGGGAAGCATCCGCGATCTCTTTCTGCTCAAATTCCGCCAGAGACTGTTCTCTGCTTCTGGACGATTCATCCAGCGTTTCTTCTTCTATTTTTTTCTCAAGATTTGCACACTCGTGATACAACGATGCAACTCTTACGGCACACTGTGCAAATTCCGCCCCGGAATACGCGTCCAGGATCTCCATATGCTTACGTTTCTGCAATAGCGACTGATGCTCATGCTGTCCGTGAATATCGATCAGCAGTTCGGAAAGTTCTTTGACCTGTTTTGCGGTAACGGTCTCCCCATTGATCCGGCAGATGCTTTTTCCTGCCGACAGCTTTCTGCTCAGGATCACGGTGCCGTCTTCCGCAGGCTCCAGATCCATGCTTTCCAGTTTCTCTGCAAGCTTTTCATCCTCGCAGTCGAAGACCAGTTCCACCAGACCGCTCTCTTCTCCCCGTCTGAGCATGTCCTTCTCGAATTTTCCTCCCAGTGCCAGATTCACCGAGCCGATCAGCAATGATTTACCGGCGCCGGTCTCACCGGTCAGTATATTCAGTCCCTCTCCGAATTCCACTTCCGTCTCCCTTATAAGAGCCAGATTTTTCACATGTAAGCTACGAAGCATGTATTTCCCCCTGTCTTATCTTTCTATCATCAGATGGATCTTATCCATCAGAATCTGTGTATCTTCCACCGTCCGTACGGCGACCATGATCGTATCATCTCCGGCGATACATCCCACCACCTCGGAAAATTTTAAAGCATCCAGTGCCGCAGCAACAGCCATGGCCATACCGGATACCGTCTTGATCACGAGAATATTCTGTGCCATGTCCATGGAAATAAAGCCGTCTCTGAGCACACGGATATATTTGTCTCCCATGTGGCTGTCATCCTGTTTGAGGATCACATATTTCTGTTTGCCGCCTCCGGTAGGCACTTTGGAAAGTTTCAATTCCCGGATATCTCTGGACACCGTCGCCTGTGTCACGGCAAATCCGGCTTCTTTCAGATAGCCGGCCAGTTCTTCCTGTGTCTCCACATCCTTTTTTTCTATGATCTCTATGATCTTGCGATGTCTGGTTTTCTTCATCTTGCTGCCCTCCATCAGGAATCTCTCATTTTACGATGCAGTACATCTAAGAAGCTGACCTGATTCAGCTGGATAAATTCCGTGATCTTTTCCGACTGTACGATACGGATATGATCTCCTGTGCACATTTTCACCTTGTGGCTGCCGTCATAGTTGGCCTCAACCGTCTGGTTTTTCCCTTCTCTGCCGCCGGGGATCTCTATCACGATCTCATCCTCCGGAGATAAAATAATACTTCTCTGGTTCAGGCTGTGGGGGCAGATAGGGGTCAGTGTGATCAGTTTTGCCTTCGGCTCCACCAGGGGTCCTCCGGCCGACAGATTATATCCGGTAGATCCTGTCGGAGTCGTCACGATCATACCGTCGGCTTTATAATGATTCAAAAGCTGTCCGTTGACATAAATGTTAAACTCTATAATCTGTAAGGAGCCGCTTCTGGAGATGACGATGTCGTTCAAAGCCCAGCCTTCCGAGACGCTTCCGTCCGCGCAGCAGACTTTGCCGTTTAACATCATCCGGCGTTCCTTCTTGAAATCATCCCGGATCAGACGATCCAGCGCCTCTTCCAGACCGGAAAGCTCGATCTCCGTCATATATCCCACGGTTCCCAGGTTGACACCGATGATAGGCACCAGGATCTTCTTGGTCTCACGTGCCGCCTGTAATACCGTACCATCGCCTCCCAGCACGATCATGCAGTCCACATCCAGAGGAATATCGTCCGACTCTTTGACTTTTAATTTCACGATACACCCGTGTGCTTCCAGATAGTCCCGGATCCGGCCGGTAGTTATCAGTTCCGGATCCTTATGTTTATTCGTATAGATCAGAAAATGTTTCATGATTTTCTGTGCTCCTTATTCTCCTACAGCATATGCGAATGATCCACGATTCCTTTGATCAGGACATCCCACTCCGGCGTATAAGAAATTCCGGTCTTTTCCTCCACGATCGTCTGCAGATTGCTCTCTGCCTCATGTTCTGTAAGTGCCAGCTTTTCTTCCGGAATGCCGTCCGGTTTCCGGATGTGAAGCAGATATTCAATATTTCCTTCCGGTCCTTTGATCGGCGAATATTCCAGATGCAGCACTTCGAATCCGATGCTGTCCGCATAATCTATGATCTTACGAATCACTTCCTCATGGATCTGCGGTTCCCTGACGACACCGTTTTTCCCGACCTTTCCTCTGCCGGCCTCAAACTGCGGTTTGATGAGACATACCATCTGTCCGCCGCTCTTTAAGAGATTTCTCGCAGGAATCAGTATCTTTGTCAGAGAAATAAAGGACACATCCACGCTTGCAAAATCCAAAGCATCCGGAATATCTTCCGGAGTCACATAACGGAAATTGGTCTGTTCCATGCACACCACACGTTCATCATTCCTAAGTTTCCAGGCAAGCTGTCCCTGTCCCACATCTACGGAATAGACCTTCGTCGCTCCGTTTTGCAGCATACAGTCGGTGAAACCGCCGGTAGACGCTCCGATATCCATGCAGATCATTCCGTCCAGCAGAAATCCCCACTGTTCCATTGCTTTTTCCAGCTTCAGTCCCCCACGGCTGACATATTTCATGGTATGATTTCTGACTTCCAGTTTGATCTTGCTGACATCAAATCCGGTGCCGGCCTTGTCTTCCTTCTGTCCGTTGACATAGACATTGCCGGACATAATGATGGCTTTTGCCTTTTCTCTGGAAGGAGCATACCCCTGCTCTACCAGGATCACATCCAGTCGTTCTTTCATCGCGATCTCCTACTTATATTTCTCCAGGATCTTCTCCGTAATGCTCTCCGCATCCAGTCCGATCTCTTTTTTCAAAAGTTCTACATTACCGTGTTCCACATACGCATCCGGAATCCCCGTCATGACACATTTGATGTGCTTATCATGATCATTTAAGCAGGTCAGCACTTTTTCGCCAAAACCGCCGCTTAAGACATTTTCCTCCATGGTCACGATCATGTCATGGTCTTCGCACGCCGAAAGCACTGCTTCTTCATCAATCGGCTTGATAAATCTGGCATTGATAATGCTTGCCTTACAGCCTTTCTCATGCAGCAGTCTCCGTACCTCTTCCGCGGTTTTCACCATACTTCCCACAGCAAACAGGGCAATACCGCCCTCTCTGTTTATCCACTCTGCTTTCCCCAGTTCGATCGGTGCACGGTATTCGGAAAGTCCGGCATAAGCCGTTCCTCTGGGGTAACGCACCGCAATCGGTGCCTCCAGCGCAACGGCGAATTTCATCATATCTGAAAGCTCCCATTTATTTTTCGGTGCACAGATATGCATATTGGGAATCCCGGACAAATAGGTATAGTCAAAAATCCCCTGATGGGTCTCACCGTCACTGCCTACCAGTCCGGCACGGTCTATGGCGAATACCACCGGCAGATTCTGGATACATACATCATGCAGGATCTGATCGTATCCTCGCTGTAAAAACGAAGAGTACACCGCTACGATAGGTTTCATGCCTCCGGCTGCCAGTCCTGCCGCAAACGTTACCGCGTGTTCCTCTGCGATTCCCACATCGAAAAACCGGTCGGGATACATATTCCGGAAACGTTTTAATCCGGTACCGTCCGGCATGGCCGCTGTGATCGCTACCACACGTTCATCCCGCTGCCCCAGCTTGCACATCACTGTAGAAAATACATCGGTATAATTGGCCACCGTACGGGGATGTGACGGGATGCCCGTCTCGATATCAAAAGGCTCGGCGCCATGGAATCTGGCAGGGTGCTTCTCTGCGGGACCGTATCCTTTGCCCTTCTGGGTCAGCACATGGATCAGCACCGCACCTTTCACACGCTTTGCTTCTTCAATGACTTTGATCAGTCCTTCAATATCGTGTCCGTCTACGGGTCCCAGATAGGTAACCCCCATGTCTTCGAAAAACATGCCGGGAATCACCAGCTGCTTGAAGCTGCTCTTCGCACGGCGGATCCGATTGACGATCCCGTCCCCGCCCGGCTTACTCTTCAGGGCATTGTAAATACCTTCCTTCAGATCAAGATACCCGGTCGCAGTACGGATATTGTTCAGGTATTTTGATACACCGCCCACATTTTCCGAGATGGACATGTTATTATCATTCAAAATGATGATAAAATTCGTCTCCAGCTTTGCAGCATTGTTCAACGCTTCATACGCCATGCCGCCGGTGAGGGAGCCGTCTCCGATCACTGATACGATTGTCGTCTTTTCCCCACGTAAATCTCTTGCCTTTACCAGTCCCAGTCCTGCCGAAATAGAAGTAGAGCTGTGTCCCGTATCAAACGCATCGTAATTGCTTTCTTTTCTCTTGGGGAACCCACTCATGCCATGAAACTGGCGTAAGACATCGAAACCGTCTTTGCGGCCCGTTAATATTTTGTGGGTATAAGACTGATGACCTACATCCCAGATAATCTTATCCTCCGGAAGATTTAACGCAAGATGAAGTGCCATGGTAAGTTCCACAGCTCCCAGATTCGATCCCAAATGCCCTCCGGTGATACTGATCTTCTGAATCAGGAACTGCCGGATCTCCTCCGCCAGTTCTCCGTAATCTGATTTCTCTATTTTTTTGATATCATTTGCTTTTTCGATTTTATCCAGTAACATTCGCTTTTCCTCTGCTATTTCGTTCTATGAACCAGATGAAGTAAGAGTTCTTTCAAAAATTCATGTTCGCCGGTAAAACTGTCCAGAACAGCAACCGCTTCGCCGGTCAGCCGTTCCACTTCTCTGCCGGATTCTTCCAGTCCGTGTAATGTCACATAGGTCTGTTTATGATTCTGTGCATCGCTGCCCGTGGCTTTTCCGAGTTCTTTACTGTCTCCGATCACATCGAGAATATCATCCTGGATCTGAAAGGCAATGCCTACATTATAAGCGCATAATTCCACCGCCGCGATCTCCTCATCCGTCGCTCCCGCCAGAATCGCACCGATCATCATAGAAGCCTGGATCAAGGCTGCCGTCTTGTTCGCATGGATAAATAAAATCTGTTCCGTCGTCAGGGAGCTCGTCTGCTCTTCCGCTTCGATATCGGCCGTCTGCCCACCGATCATGCCATAGATACCGGCCTTCCCTGCCAGAACCTTCAGTGCCGTGGCTACCCTGGGGAACTCAGGATCCACAGGTGCTCCCACCGCACATGCCGGGAATGCACGAAATGCTGTCTCAAACGCATAATTCAACAGTCCGTCGCCCGCCAGCACTCCCATACCGTCTCCGTACACAGACCAGGTAGTCTTGCGTCCTCTGCGGTATTCATCATTATCCATTGCCGGAAGATCATCATGTACCAGCGAGTAGGTATGTATCATCTCGATTGCCGCCATAAAAGGCTCTACCATGTTACCGTCCCCGCCGAACATCCGGTACGTCTCCTGCATCAGCATGGGACGTAACCGTTTTCCGCCTGCCATAAGGCTATAGTTCATGGCTTCGATCACGGTCTTCTGATATCCTTCCTCCGCCGGAAGATATTCTTTCAAGAGTGCTTCTATACTTGCGGTTTTCTTCTGTAATTCCTGTCTGAATCTTGTCTCTTCCATGTTAATCTCCATTCCGCAGGGTGATTCTCCATTTCGCAGACATTTGCCGTCGCATCATAGGAATCCTTCCCTTTTGATGATACAGATGAATTACTGTGGATCCAAAGGCTCCAGGTCTCCCTCTTCGTTCAGCTTCATGACCTGCTTCTCCACACGATCGATCTGCTCGTTACACTGCTTCAATACCTGCATGCCCCGGCTATATGCCGTAAAAGCCTCTTCCAGAGAGATATCCTCTGCTTCCAGCTGTTCTATCAATTCTTCCAGCACGGAAAAATTATCTTCCAGGCTGCGCATTTCCTGCTGTTCTTCTGTCTTTTTCGTCTTTCCTGCCAAAATATAGTCCTCCGTCACCGGTATGTCAAAGCAACACAGAATCACTCATTATCTTCATCACTAAGTATCTGTTCCACCCGGGTAGTAATCACACCGTCACTTACACGGATCCGTAATTGCTCCCCTGTCTCAATCTGTGTCACTGACCGGATATTTTTCCCTGCAATATCCTCCACATAAGAAAAGCCGCTGTTTAACTTTTCCAAAGGAGAGACTGCTTTCATTCGTTCGATATAGAGTGCCAGGGTATGTCTGCGATCCCGCAGTACATTCTGCATCCGGCTTTGCAGTCGTTCTTCCAGTTGTACACTGTAGGTTCTCTTCTCTCTGATCCGGCTGGCAGGACTCAGATATCCCAGCCGCATCTTCAGCTGCTCTGCCTGCTGCCTTTTCCTTCTGAGGATGCTGTCCATTTGTCCGTACAGTCGTTCCTGCCTGTCCAGAATCTCTGCCTCGATATCACTGACTTTCTGCACTGCCAGTTCTGCTGCCGCGGAAGGAGTCGGTGCCCGCAGATCCGCCACATAATCAATGATTGTGGTATCTGTTTCATGTCCTACCGCCGAGATCACGGGAACCGTACAGTCAAAGACCGCCTGTGCCACCATTCTCTCATTAAACGCCCACAGATCCTCGATGGATCCACCGCCGCGTCCTACAATCATGACATCCACACCCTGTCTCTCCAGTGCACGGATACCCTTTACGATCGAGGGTGCCGCCGAAGCTCCCTGCACCAGGGCAGGATACAGAATGATCTGTACATAAGGGTTGCGTCTGGAGGCGATCTGTATGATATCACGCACCGCTGCACCGGTATCTGCCGTCACTACACCCAGCGTATGAATATATTTCGGAACAGGCTGCTTGTATTCCGGTGCAAACATTCCTTCTTCCGCAAGTTCTCTCTTTAACTGTTCATATTTTTCGTAAAGCGCTCCGGCACCATCCAGTGTCACTTCTTTGACATAAAGCTGATATTTGCCGTCCCGTTCATACACACTTACGGAACCCTTGACGATTACCTGCTGTCCCTCCTGCAGTCTGAATGCCAGTCTCGCACGGTCTCCCGCAAACATAATGCAGTTCAGGGTACTGGAAGAATCCTTTAACGTAAAATAAATATGTCCAGAGGTATGGTATTTACAGTTGCTTACCTCACCTTTTACAGACACCGCCTGTAAAAAGTAATCCTGCGTGAACATATTTTTGATATAAGTATTCAGTTGTCGTACACTGATTACATTCTGTATGCTATTCACCGGCCTTCATAATCTTGGCAAGGATCGCGTTGACAAATCCGCCGGAGCTCTCCTGACCATACTTTTTCGCGATTTCCACCGCCTCATTAATGGCAACACCATCGGGAATATCGTCATCATAACGAAGTTCGTAAGCACCCAGGCGCAATACAGCAAGCTCTACCTTACCCATACGGGTGGTATCCCAGCCTTCTGTATTCTCATTGATCAGCCTGTCCAGTTCCGGGATCTTCTCACTGATCTTTTGGAAGCGCTCCGCAATGGCATCTGCATCCTTCCAGGAAGGAACTTCCTCATTGTTCTCCCGATACAGTGCTAACTGCTCGGGCATATCTTCCTGCGTATGAAACTCCACACGGTATATAAGTTTGAAAACCTGTTCTCTCTGCTCGTGTCTTCCCATAATATCTTCCTGTATTTCCTCTTATTTATCCTTCTTCATATTTACACCGGCAATGCGGATATTTACATCCGAGCAGGTCAGGCCGGTCATATTCTCGACCGCATTTTTCACCTTCTGCTGCACTGCCTGACAGGTAGCGGGAATATTGTATCCGTACTCCATGGTCACTGCCAGATCTACCTTCACATTCTTCTCAGATACTTCTACCTTCACACCCTTAGTCAGGCTCTTGACACCCACTTTGCTCATGAGTTCGTTGGTAATATTGCCTGCCATTGCGCTGACACCTTCCACTTCGGTAGCGGCCAAAGAGGCGATCATTGCCACAACATCATCGGCGATCTGTACGGTTCCGATACTCTCATCTTCTTTTAATACCAGATTCTTTTTATCTATTTCTTTTTCCATGCTATAAGATCCTCCTGTAAAATCATACTTCCTGACCATTTCTATATCCGTTTTGCAACACTTTGCCTGCCCTTTGGCGACAATGAAGTTGTTCCCGGATACTTCCTGAATAGATACAGTATATCAAACTCTTACGAATTTGTCACCCAAAAAGTCAAGGATAATTGTTTCCGGTTCTGTGCATAAGTGATGGTACTATGCTCTCCCTGTAAATAAGAAAAAATCTCCTGTTCCTCAATCAGCGCATGGCTGATTTCCTCATAGCAGGTCTCATCCGCACATTTCAAAGTAACGTCTACCCGTCCGTTTTCCTGCGTCCTGTCGAAGATCTGCTGTAATTGTTCCGGATCATAAGTCGTAACATAGGTTCCTTCCTGCACATAATAGTTTGCCGCTGTCGCCGTGCATTCCGGCATAGGCACCACACCTTCGATCCGGTGCGTGCGGAGCAGATCCTGTGTGGTAACACACAGATAATCGTAGTTGATCTCCGACAGATTGCTGCCTTGACTGCCGTCTTCCATGCGATACGAGGCATCTCCCCAGGTGGTATCCACATAGTAGTAATCACCGTCCACCTGCACGAGATTCCATGCATGTGCCTCTCCCGTGTCCACCGTTCCCTGGACCAGGGTACACAGAACTCCCAGGTGGTTCAGCAGATACTGTGTTGCTTTGGCATATCCCTGACAGACAGATGCCCCTCCCAAAAATACCGAAGCAATATTCTGATTATCTGCCGCATTCAGATCATATTCCGTAGAAAATATGATTTTCTCGTAAACCGCTTTTACCTTTTCATACGCTGAAAGCTCTGTGGGGATCTCTGCCAGCCACTGCTCTGCCACTGTGCGAATTGCTTCTGCCCGCTCTGCGGCTTCTTCCTTCGTTATCTCGTAGTTGCCGGCAAAATCAATACCGATTGTCTGCTCCCCTCTGGTGTATTTCGTATACGTATATCCGGTCGTATAAAAGATCTCCGGATGATCCACCATCACACACTGGAAGATCTTATCAATATCCTGCTCATCCAGTCCCTGCGCAAGCGGCTCCCCGGAGAGCTTTACCGTATCAGCCATCTCTCCCAGTGCCTGCGCAATTTCCCCATACCAGATCTGCTCCTGCGCATCCAGACTTTCGTATGCAAAACGAGAGCCTCCCTCTTCCAGGAGGGAAAAGCTCTCTGTATTGTCGTTTTCCGAAGTTGCAGGTGCATCGTCAGGTGACGTTATCTGCTCCTGTATTACCTCCGGTATTGCGATTGTCTGGGGTACCTCTGATAGAAGTTCCTGTGAGGAACATCCCGTCAGAAGTAACAGCATTAGAATTCCGGTACTGATTTTTCTAATATTCCGCATTCTATCCCCCCTGAATTTACAATACCTTTCCAGCTAGTTGCGTCCAAACTCCGTCAGCACCAGTCCCTTATTACGGTCCAGTGTCATGCCGATACTCCAGGAATTCACAAATAATAACAACGGATTTCCCTTCATATCTTTTACCTTCTTCATGTCTGAAGTTCCTGTAAGCTTGGCCAGATCGATCTCGTCTTTGTTTTCGATCCATCTGATATGCTCGTAAGGCAGATTCTCCAGTCGGATCTCTACGTTATACTCATTCTCCAGGCGGTATTTCAGCACGTCAAACTGCAGCACACCGACTACACCGACAATGATCTCTTCCAGACCGGTATTGAACTCCTGGAAAATCTGAATGGCACCTTCCTGTGCGATCTGCTCCACACCTTTGACGAACTGCTTTCTCTTCATCGTATCCACCTGGCGCACTCTTGCGAAATGCTCCGGAGCAAACGTGGGGATTCCCTCATACTGGAACTTTTCCTTCGGCATGCATAAGGTATCGCCGATAGAGAAAATACCGGGATCGAACACACCGATAATATCTCCCGCATACGCCTCGTTCAAAATCTTACGTTCGTCCGCCATGATCTGCTGCGGCTGTGACAGGCGCATGACTTTATTGCCCTGTACATGACGCACTTCCATATTGGCATCGAATTTGCCGGAACAGATACGCATAAATGCGATACGATCTCTGTGCGCTTTATTCATATTTGCCTGAATCTTGAATACAAAAGCACTGAATTCATGTTCCGCCGGATCGATCATGCCGATATCCGCTTTTCTGGGCAGCGGTGTGGTGGTCATCTTCAGGAAATGCTTCAGGAAAATCTCTACACCAAAGTTCGTCAGTGCGGATCCGAAGCAGACAGGTGTCAGATTTCCTTTCTGCACCTCATCTAAGTCAAATTCTGCGCTGGCACCGTCCAGCAGTTCAATCTCACCAAGCAGCTTGTCCGCAGCATCCTCTCCGATCAATTCCTTCAGATGTGCTTCATCCTGAATGGGAATCTCTGTGGAAGTTCCCTCTTTGGTTCCCTTCTCGGTATCGGAATAAGCGATTACGCACTTTTTCTCGCGATCATACACACCCTGGAATTCCTTACCGGAACCGATCGGCCAGTTCACAGGACAGGTGGCAATGCCAAGTTCTTTTTCGATATCGTCCAGAAGTTCAAACGTATCTCTTGCCTCACGGTCCATTTTATTAATGAATGTAAAAATAGGAATCTTACGCATCACACAGACTTTGAACAGTTTTCTCGTCTGTGCCTCGACACCCTTGGATGCATCAATGACCATGACCGCGGAATCCGCCGCCATCAGAGTACGGTAAGTATCCTCTGAGAAGTCCTGATGTCCCGGTGTATCCAGAATATTGATACAATAACCGTCATACTCGAACTGCAGCACGGAAGAGGTAACAGAGATACCTCTGTCCTTCTCAATCTGCATCCAGTCGGATACGGCATGTCTTGCGGTTGCTTTTCCCTTAACGCTTCCGGCCAGATTGATTGCTCCTCCGTAGAGCAGGAATTTCTCTGTCAGGGTCGTCTTACCGGCATCCGGGTGGGAAATGATGGCAAACGTCCGACGACGGTTAATCTCTTCTGTATAATTATTACTCACTACAATAGTCCTCCAAATATATCAAATATCTATTTCTTCTACTTCCAATCCCATTTTCCAGATCCTGTCCGGGAAACCTCTTCTTTATGACGGATCTGCCGCAAGCACAGAACTTCCTTCAAACTCCGGTGTGATTCCGAAATAATCCAGTACGGTTGCACCGATATCGGAAAAGGTCGGCCGCGTTCCGCGGTTGCCCGGTGTCACAGGGGTTCCGTACATAAGAAACGGCGTATATTCTCTCGTATGATCCGTCGTCTTCGTGTAAGCCGGGTCACAGCCATGATCCGCCGTAATCATCAGGATATCCTCCGGCTTCATATGTGCCTGAATCTCAGGAAGTTTTTCATCAAAATAAGCCAGTGCTTTTGCATAACCGTCCACATCTCTTCTGTGACCGTAGAGCATATCGTAATCTACCAGATTGATAAAGCACAGTCCTTCAAACTCCTTGTCCAGATATTCAAACGTCCTCTCGAGGCCTTCCGCATTCCCGGAGGTATACACATGCTCCGTGATTCCTTTACCTACGAAAATATCCTGGATCTTACCCACTGCGATCACGTCTTTTCCGGCTGCTTTCAGCTGGTCAAGCATGGTCACTGCAGGCGGCAGCAGGGAAAAATCATGTCTCCTCGCAGTACGGGTATAATGTCCGCTCTCTCCGGTAAACGGTCTGGCAATGACACGTCCCACGCCATGCTCTCCCTGTAAAATCTGTCTTGCAATACGGCAATAATCATATAGCTGCTCCACAGGAACCACATCTTCATGGGCCGCGATCTGGAACACACTGTCTGCAGAAGTATATACGATGAGCTTGCCGGTACGTACATGCTCGTCCCCGTAATCGGCAATGACCTGTGTGCCGGAGTACGGTTTATTGCACAGGATGTCTCTGCCGGTGCGGATCCGAAACTCCTCCAGCACCTCCTCAGGGAAACCGTTCGGGTAAGTCGGCAGGGGATTGGGCGAATAGATGCCTGCGATCTCCCAGTGTCCGATCGTCGTGTCTTTCCCTCTGGAACGTTCCGTCATACGGGCATACGCCGCCGTGGGGTGTTCCGTTTTCTCTCCGACCTCCACACCGTCGATCTGGAACAATCCCAGGTCTCTCATGTGTTTCATTTGAAAATACGGACTTTTCGATACGCTGCCAAGCGTATTTACATGGAAATCACCGTATGCTGCGGCATCCGGCATTTCGCCGATACCGAAACTATCTAATACAATTAAGAAAACTCTTTTCATATTTTATTTATCCTTATCCGCATTGTCTGCTTCTTTAGATTTGTTATGATACCGCCCGGACGGCTCCATGCTTCATACTTCCACGATCCGGTCACATGCACAATCCGCGTTTCCTACGGAAATGGCTGTCTGCTCATGTGTATGGAGTTCGAGTCTCTGAATGCTCCCGTAAGCAGAGTTACGTCGCATCATCGCTTCTCAACCCTAGGTATCATAACATAATTTTTTCCCTATGTATATAAAAATATCACTGTGCAATGGTGCTGATCACGATATTTTCCGCCGCAATATCCGTCTTTCTTTTTACGATATCCTCGATCTGGGCGCGTTGTACATCGGTCAGTTCCGTGGCATTGACCACCACATCCACAGCATCCCCGTTGATGCTGACCACAGCTTCGCTGAAGCCTTTTGCCTGCAGCAGCACTTCTGCGGCAGCCTCTTTTTCAGCGACATCCGTCATGCGTACCATACTGTCCACTGCTTCCTGCTTCTGCGCATCACTAAGCTCCGCACTGTTGATGATTTCTAACAACGTTTCCTTATTACGGGCTCTGGTCTGCTCTTTGGATAACCTTGCGGCGGACAATACTTCCACACCGTCCGTTCCGGTCAGCACCGCTTCTCCCGGTATCTCTCCCTCATCCGGGGTAGCTTCCGCCACCTGCATATCCTCATCCAGATAATCTTCCATTACAATATCCACGTCAGAGTCCAGACTTTCCATATCTGTAACAATGTCTGTAACAACATCCGATGAATCTACCGCACTTAAATCTTCCGTATCCTCCGATGCCAGATACTCCTTTTCCAGGTTGGTCCCCGCAAACTGCAGATAACCTGCAATGGCTATCATAATGGCAAGTGCGGTAATCATAAGCTGATTTTTCTTAATTAAGTTTTTCACTGCGTTCCCCTTTTCCAAAGGCCTGTATCTGCCTTCTTGATTTTATACTCTATTGTATGTACCTCTTCTTCGCGATATGTTTCCCGGCATCTATTTTTCCAATACCTTAATTCTGTGGGCTTCCACACCAAACAAAGCCTGCACGATCTGTGTGATCTCACCGGACATATTTCCGTTTCCGGCACCCTTAGCCACCACCAGTACCCCTTCCACCTTAGGGCAGATCGTTTTCACCACAAAAGGATCCCCCTGTGTGTTATCCCGGTAGATGGTCTGATATTCTGTGTTGGAAGTGTTCACTGATCTGCTTCCTCCCGCGGAATCCTGCTCTTCCGTGTTGGACCGTTCCGCGGTCAGGTCTTTTTCCACCACTTTTTCTTCCGAAGATTCCAGTGTGATCATGACCTCGACATCTTCCAGTCCCTGCACCGCTTCCAACATCTTTTTCAGTTTAGTTTCAAGATACAGCGCATAATCCCGCGTATCGTCCAGCCCGGATGCCTGCGCCGCGGCTGAGACTGACGGCTCCTTACCCGTCTCCGACTCCAAGATGTCGGTGGTGGTACTCGCATTTTCTGTTCCTATTATCGTTGGAGAGACACCCTCCTCTTTTTTTACAGGTAACGCAATCACAAATAGCAGCACTCCAAGCAAGACCAAAATCAACAGGTTGTCCCTGCTAAACCATTTGGGAGCTTCTTCGCCATCTTTCCTTCCCCTCATTATCCTGTTCAGAAAATCACCCATTTTACATCTTCTCCATGCTTCCTTCATCTTCTTTTCTTAGAATTACCCTTATATTTACTCATTTCTTTACCGGACTTCTTTTCATGAATGATACTTGTGTTTTTCATATATATCACATATGCAGAGCAGCAAAACTTATTCCAGTTCTATCGGCGCAATCTCTATCTGAATCTTCTCCGTTTCCGAAGTTCCCATGTCTTCACCACTTTCCGTAACGGCTTCACCGCTCCCCTCCAAAGTCTCCTCCGTTTTCTGCAGTTCTTCTGCATTTTCTGTCAATCCGTCCGCCGCATCCTGTATCCTCTCTTCCGACCCTTCTGCCTGTTTTGAAGCCTGTTCCAGTACGGTTTGCAGTTCTGTGGAAAATTCTATCGTCTCTTTGGTCACATTCTGTCCGCCATCACTTCCCAAAAAAGTCAGTACCGGCTGTAACAATTGCAGCAACAGCATCACCGACAGCAGAAGCTTCAGATATTTCTCATAGGATTCTTTGGGGCGAAAGTGCACAAGTGTCTGTGCGCAGATCAAAAAGATTCCTGCCTGCCCGATCACATGATACATCCACTGCATTTTCTCACCTCCCCCTGCTTCCGATCGCCAGTAGTGCCAGTGTGATCAAAAATAACAGCATCGCCGTCCCCACTGTACGAAATAATAACATTCCGGCATTTCCCATGTGATCCGTGCAATTTGTCACCCGCTTATCACTGACGATTCCCAAAAACGCTGCCGCGCCTTTCATCAAAATCGCGGTAAACAAAATTTCTAACAGGGGCACGGCACATCCTGCAAGCAGCAATAATAAAAGCAATACACCAATACTGTTGCGGATCACCACGGCCGACCCTACTGCCAGTTCCAGAATACCGTCCGCTGCATTTCCGATCCCCGGCAGCGCGGAAAGTGCTTTTTCCACCGCAGATGTTTTCACCGAATCCAGTACCGGAGTGATCAGAGATTGAAAAAATCCGATGCCTGTAACCACCCACAGGGAAGCTTTCAGTATCCAGCCGATCGCTTTTTCCAGCAGTTCTGTCAATAGCGCCAGTTTTTCTTCCACCCAGATCCCGTTGATCATGGTCAGCAGACAGTAACTGTAGATCAATGGCAGCACCACTCCCAAAAGCACCTTTTCCGTACCGTAGATGAGCAGCAGTAACAATTGATATCCGGCACTCACCGTAACCGGGCCGTTCGCCACCCCTACTGCCAAAAGAAAAGTCGGCACCATCAGTTTTACAAAAACGACGATATTCTCTACCGTATCTCTGGCCGTTCCCAGCACCCCGGAAAAACATTGCAATAAGATCATACCAATCAGCAAATAGATAAAGTAAAAACTCAGATCGGCAATCTGATGTTTATCAAATACTTCCACAAAATGAATCAGAAGTGCCGACAAAATCCCCAATACGATCAACCAGACCAATATATTTTTAAACCCCACGGCGGATGTTGTCATCTCTCGCAAAACTTCAAGGAGCAAGCCGCTTGCCGCCCCCAGAATATCCCCCCGCAGGATTTGTCCCCAAATTTCAGATACCGAAATATGGAATGTGGGGAATAACTGTTGCATTCCTTTCTCCAGTTCTTCCATCCCGTATTCCTGCCACATCACCTCTGTCTGCATACGCGCTCCTACATGATGCTGTAAATCTGACGGATCACCGACAGCAAAATCGGCAGTCCGGCAAACAGCACCGATAATTTTCCTAAAATTTCGATCTGATCCGACACTGCTGCGAATCCGGCGTCTTTGCAGATACCGGCACTGAATTCACACAAATATGTAATCCCTACGACTTTCATAAGAATCCCCAGATACCCGGCGGAATCTCCGAGGTACTGCTGTAATCCGCGGAATTCCTCCAACACTTTTCCGGCGAGTCCCAACACATAAGAAAAAACAAGGACACTTAAAGCAAATCCGATCAGCATCGCATATTCCGGTCTCTGCTGTCTGAATTGAATGGCAAACAATACACCGGCGATTCCAAGCATCGCAATCTTAATGATCTCAGCCATCTTTCCTCCTAAAATGAAAACAACGTCTGCACAGTATCGAACAAATCATAGATATACGGAACGATCCACCCAAGGACCAGGATCAGTCCGGCCAGACTTATGAGAAAAGCATGTTCTTCCCTGCCACTGTGCTTCAGGATCTGACTGAGTATGGTCACCAGGATTCCCACTGCCGCTATTTTAAAGATTAGTCCAATTCCCATCGTTCCCCATCCTTTTTGCTTCTATCTTTTTGCTTTTTGTTTTTATAAAGTGACTCTGTTCTGTGCTTCCTCTTTTCATGCTATTGTAAAATTGTAACTATTCAAAATCTTAAACCTGTTTGCAACAGGTTCTTATGCATGATTTTTCGGAAATTACACGGCTCTAAATGGTTGTGTCAAATCAGAAGTATCACTATAAGCAGTCCGCTCATGGCACCCAGACCCACAGATAATCTGCATTTCTGTGAGATTTCCCGTTGCTGCATTTCCGCTGTTCTCTCCAGTTCCTGCTTTGCCAGTTCGATTGCCCGAATCTGCATCGTTTCATCCGCATAGCCTTCCCGTCCCGTGAAAAGCAAGAATCTGTCAATATCTTCCTTTTTTAACGGCAGTGTATTCATTTTTTTCCGAAAGCTCTCCTCTGCCACCTCTAAAAAACCACTGCCTTCCGATGTTATGTATTCTTCATATACTTCTTTGCAGATCCGTCCCAGACGGTCTTCCCTGCAGTTTCCGATCCGCAGACAGCACTCCGGAAGCGTAGATCTGTTGTATCTCACTTCGCTGCTCCATTGTTCAAGGATACCGATGAGTTCCCGGATTCGGTGCAGCCGTCCCAGGAATTGCTGTCGATACCAGATGCCCAGACCCAGACATCCGCAGACGATCATCATCCCTCCAAGCACCTGCATTCCATCCGTCCCCTTCCTTTCAGAATCACAATTTTTTCAAACATTTCTCTTAAATTCTTCTCTCCCAGTCTCCTGGCTGCATCCGCTTCGTCCTCTCCATGCACGGTAGCCAGCAGACCGCAGCCGCAGACGGCTGCTTTATGTAGTGCCCAAAGATCCTGCTCGTCCCCCAGTTCGTCCACCGCGATCACCTGCGGAGACATAGAGCGCAACAGTAACAGCATCCCCAGCGCTTTCGGGCAGGCATCCAGGACATCCGTCCGCATCCCGAGATCCATCTGTGGACGTCCTCTGTAGCTTCCCGCCAGTTCGGAACGTTCATCCACCACGCCGACCCGCAGTCCCATTCCGTACGGATTGCCATCCGACAGCTGCCTGATCAGATCCCGCAAAAGTGTCGTCTTGCCAAATCCCGGCGGAGAGATGATCAGTGTATTGCAGAATCTCCCTGCATGGTACAGCCTTGGCAATAGCGGATCTGCCGCTCCTCTGATCTCGTGTGCGATACGGATATTGACAAAGGTGATATTTTTCAATATCCGCAGATGGCTCTCATTTTCCAGAACGGCCTGTCCGCACAAACCGATGCGGTGTCCGCCCTGCACTGTCAGATACCCCTGCCGGATCTCGTCCGCATACGCATAAGCGGAATCCTGACACTGATACGCGAGGAACTCTCTGATCTGTGCTTCCGTTACCATAGCTGCACCGTAAGGAGTCTCCTGCCAGTGCCCTGTAGGATTTAAAAAATATTCACCGTCCAACGTTTCCACCAGGAAAGGTCGATCTACACGCATACGAATTTCACATAGTCTGTCCGATTTTCCGGCAGTCTCTGTCCAAAACGCTCTTCTTTTTTGTGGAAATATATGAAGCAGGCTGTCCAATTTTTTCCTCCTCTCGCGCGTATCATTTCCATCTTTCTGAAACATATGTTTTTTGCAAGCAAATATCCCAATATCAGCTTATTTTTTGCGTTCACATGTAGCAAGCAAACGCTACAGATACTGATAGGAAATACTTTATTTCCTTGAATCATTACAATATATGTCTGCGCAGACAGGATATTCCATCGGTTCTTCTCTTTTTTAGAAACCTATGATATAATAGGCTTTAAATGTCATTTGCGAATATCATTATTTCGGAGGAACAGTGTGAAAAATATGCTCGATAGCATATTTTTTCACACGGCTATTTGCTTCTGAGCGAAAGCAAATAGCTTTTATGGCAGAAGTGAAATCGCCTACGCGAATTTCACTTCGCCTCTTCGCGACAGAGTCGCTCAGAAATGAGGAATCTTATGAACATTATTATTGTGGGCTGCGGCAAAGTAGGCTACACCCTGGTAGAGCAATTGGGCGGTGAAAATCACAACATCACCGTGATTGATACGAATGAAGATAAAGTAAATTCCATTACGGATGATCTGGATGCCATGGGCATCGTCGGCAACGGTGTCAGTTTCCAGACGCTTTCCGAGGCCGGCATTGATCATGCGGATCTGTTGATCGCCGTGACCGGTTCCGATGAGCAGAATCTTCTGTGCTGCGTCATTGCCAAAAAAGCCGGACATTGTAAGACCATCGCCCGTGTCCGCAATCCGATCTACAATAATGAGATTGCGTTCCTGCGGGAAGAGCTGGGACTTGCCATGATCATCAATCCGGAATTATCCAGTGCTGCGGAAATTGCACGTATTTTCCAGTTCCCTTCCGCTGTTAAGATCGACACTTTCTCCAAGGGCCGGATCGAGCTGCTGCATTTTCGCGTAACGCATGATTGTCTCTTAAATAACTATGAACTGATTCACATTCGTACCACCTTAAAATGTGACGTGCTGGTATGTATGGTTACCCGTGGCGATCAGGTACTGATCCCCCGTGGTGATTTCGTCTTCCGGGAAGGTGATGTGGTTGCTATTGTGTCCACTCCTCCCAAGGCCAATGATTTCTTCAAAAAGATCGGTATCGGCGCCGGCAGGGCACGTACTGCCATGATCGTCGGTGGTGGAACCATTGCTTATTATCTGGCAAGAAGACTATTAGAAGTCGGCATCCACACCAAGATCATCGATCAGGATCCCGCCCGCTGTGAGCACCTGAGCGAGCTGCTTCCCAAGGCTTCCATCATCTGCGGTGACGGTACGGATGAACGTCTTCTGATACAGGAGGGGTTGGAGAACGTGGATGCTTTTGCTGCGCTGACCGGGCTGGATGAGGAAAATATCCTCCTGTCACTGTATGCGAAACGGACTTCCCATGCAAAGGTAGTCACCAAGATCAACCGTATCAACTTCAGTGGGGTCTTAAGTGATATCAAGCTGGATACGATCTCCTATCCACGCCTGGTGACTGCAGATATGATCATTAAATATGCAAGATCCATGAATGAATCTCTCAACAGTAATGTGGAAAATCTGTATAAGCTGGAGGACGGTCATGCGGAGGCGCTGGAATTCTACATCAAAGAGGATTCTGCCGTTACCAATGTGCCTCTGAACCGTCTGCACATCCGGAAAAATATCCTGGTCTGTTCCATCGTCCGCGGAGGGCAGGCTATTATCCCCGGTGGTCAGGATGAACTCCATGTAGGTGATTATGTGGTCGTAGTACTGACACATGCACGGCTGAATGATATTAAAGATATTATTGAAGGGTAATTTTATAAAAGGACATTATCATGAATTTTGCGATATTGAGTTTTATTATCGGATTTATTTTACAATTTGAAGCTTTATTTTTACTGCTTCCCTGGATCGTGGGTATGATCTACGGAGAATATCATGTGGCAATGATCTATCTGGTGACTGCAGCTGTCTGTTTCCTTTTGGGAAAATTATTGAGTTTCAGGCACACAGGACGTTTTAAAGAATTGTACGTCAGGGAAGGCTTCACCGCCGTTGCACTGGGATGGTTTGTCATGTCTGTTTTCGGTGCGATTCCCTTCGTCCTCACAGGAGAGATCCCTTTTTATATTGATGCTCTCTTCGAGACGATCTCCGGCTTTACGACCACAGGTTCCAGTATCCTGTCCGATGTGGAAGCACTCAGCTATGCCAGCCTGTTCTGGCGCAGCTTCACTCACTGGATCGGCGGTATGGGCGTATTCGTGTTCATTATGGCGATACTGCCGATGATGGGGGGATCCACCATGAACCTGATGCGTGCGGAGAGCCCGGGACCTTCTGTAAGTAAGCTGGTTCCCAGAGTCCGCGATACCGCTAAGATTTTGTACGGTCTGTATATGGCGATCACGGTGTTGGGTGTCATCGTACTGTGTCTGTGCGGCATGCCGTTATTTGATTCCCTGTGCACGACCTTCGGCAGCGTCGGCACCGGCGGTTTCGGCATCAAGAACAGCAGCATCGGCAGTTACTCTCCTCTGATTCAGAATGCAGTCACCGTTCTGATGATCTTAAGTGGCGTCAATTACACCGTGTATTTCTGTCTGTTGAGCAAACAGTTTAAGGAAGCCTTTTCTATCGAAGAAGTCCGCTGGTATTTCGTGATCATTCTGGTCAGTGCTCTGACGATTGCCTGGAATATTCGTCCTCTCTACGCTACGCTTGGCGAGACTTTGCGGCATTCCTTTTTCCAGGTGAGTACCATTATTACTACCACCGGTTTTGCCACTACGGATTTCAATCTGTGGCCGCAGTTATCGAAGACGATCCTGCTATTGCTTATGATGATCGGCGCCTGCGCCGGCAGTACCGGTGGCGGCATGAAAGTCTCCCGTGTGCTGATCCTCTTCAAGGCGATCCGTAAGGAGCTGGCTATGATGATTCATCCCCGTATGGTGAAAAAGATCAAGATGGACGGTCACAACCTGTCCCACGAGACGCTGCGTTCCACCAATGTCTATATGACAGCTTATTTTATCGTCCTCTTCGTCTCCCTGCTGATTGTCAGCCTGGATGAATACGATCTGACCACGAACTTTACCGCTGTACTGGCAGCCCTGAATAACATCGGTCCCGGACTGGAGTTGGTCGGTCCGACCCAGAACTTCGCATTGTTCAGTCCTTTGAGTAAGTGTGTATTGATGTTCGACATGCTCGCCGGCAGACTGGAGCTCTTCCCCATGCTCGTGATCATGCTGCCGTCGTGTTGGAAGAAGTACTAAATTGAAAGTTAGTTAATGATCATTGGCTAACCGGACGAACTCCCGGAACGGACAGAATGCCTTCCGGCAGCTGTAACGTCTCCGAGTGTGAATTCCCTAAAGAAGTGGATATCGTATATGGTAGAGGGACGGGTCGCCTACACGCGCCATCCATGGCGCGAATCGGCTTTCGCGAACATCGTGTTCGCTCCTCCCTGTTTCCCGACCACTTCTTAAGGGAATATCAACACTCTCCGACAAACAGCT